>CAZBMI010000031.1:0-10208 GCA_964492885.1 uncultured Planctomycetia bacterium
GCATCCAGTAATTTAGCAAGTATGTGGGCCGGAAGCTCGTGGTTGGATAAGAGCACAAGGTCTTCTTTGATGTCGCCTGTTTTTATATAAAAGGGGCTTACTCTTCTCATATCCGCCATAGCAGACTCTACGAGTTTCATAATATCGGTATATACAGTGTATGTCTTGTGCATATTCTCGTCAAACGGGTTTGTTCTTAAGCTGAGCTTTTCAAAAACAGTATACACGTTTATATACAAAAGCTCCTCCGGAGAACGCTGCGTCTTCAGAATGTTCTTCGGGCCTTTTACGTAATCTATGGAAAAGCGCTCGGCCTGCATGGCAACGGCATTGAACATGCCCGCGTGATTTTTCAGGTCCTCCTGAGCCTGCCGGCACTGAGAGACTATGGCGTTGTTGTCTTCTATGGTGCGCTGTATGGCTTCCGATTCTTCTGTATCAATCTTTTCTGATATTCCGGCGGCAAGCCTTTTATTTCTTCTTTGCAGGGCTTTTATCTTTACCAGCATCTCATCAGCCTGCCGGCTGCACAAGCCTGCCTGCCTGCGGTATTGCAAAACCAGCTTGTCCTGCGCTGTTTTAAACGCGCGCCACATCTGCCGGGCCTTATCCGGCGTGATAGCCCGAGCAGGAGAGGTGTCTACATCCGCAAGAGCTCTTTTTTGCACCATGCCCAGCAGTTCCGCAAGCAGTTGTTCTTTAGCGGTGTCTCCTGTTGATTTGGCTTTTCTCAAATCCACCGCGATAAAGAATTCAAGAGCCCCTATGCTGTTTTTTATGAGCTGGCCCGGGCTTACGCTCCCGGCCTGCCTGCGGTTTTCTAAATACCTCCGAACGGACGCGGCATGTGTCTCCAGCTCTTTGGCTAAAGCATCCTGTGTGTCCTTGCCCGCGGTATTTATCTGCGCTTTTATGCCGCTTAGCAGGGCAGGCAAAAAGCGGTTAAGCTCCCTGCCGATATCTTCCTGTTTTATATGGCGTAATATATCATAAGCCGAATACGTAGACAACAGCGCGGCTTTTCCAAAGACAGTATCCCATGGAGGGGTGCACGGGCCGTGCTCAACAACCATGCCGGCAGGCGATGTCTTTACCTGTAAGGCTTCCTTGATAAAGAGACTGCTTGTCGCGGAATATGGTTCCGAAGAAACAGACGCCGGCCTGAACGCGTCAAACGCTAAAGCGTTGTGTGCCGGCGCGCATAACACGGTAGTCAGCGCGTACACAGTGATTATGCTTAGACATTTCCGGCGGGATAAAACATTCAAGGTTATTCCTCTTTTCCTGACTTATAGCGCAGGATATACCTGTATTGTTCAGGGTCTGTCTCCTGCGTTGTGTGCGGCGCGATTACTATATATGATAACCCGCACTCTTTTAATTTCTGCTTTAAGCTGGGTGTATGAAATCCTCCGGCAATAAGAACCCCTAAATCCTGTTCCTGTTCATTCATCAGTTTTATGGCGTTTTGGACAAACACATCATCTCTTTTGTTTGCTATATCATAAAATTTAACAAGTGTGGCAAGATTCTTATCCAGGGTATAAGCCGGCTTAAGAGGGGCTGTTCTTACATTATAGCCTTCTGCCTGCGCCTGAAGGAATTCCATCCAGCCTGCCGTATTAAAATCATTGCGGTTGCGCATATAGTATTTGAAATCATTAGGCACCAGCTTAAGGTTTAAAAAATTATCCAGCACATTAATACTGCGGGAAATCCTGTATAACCGCTTCTGCTGCTGGCTTGTAAGCAGCGTGTTTTTTATCGCGGCTGAAAGCGCGTCTGCTTCCTCAAAAAGCGCTGTTGTGTCTATGTCTTCGTGCGCGCGTATATACTCTATATATCTTTTAAGGTTCGGATATTCAGTTATCTCTTCTCCCGCCCTGCCTGCCTCTTCTACTAAATATTCGTGATACTCCGAAGGCGTCATCTTGTTTAGCCGGAATTCGAGTGATTTTGTAACAAGGGCGGCGAGTTTTTGTTTGGATAATTTGCCTGAAAGTTTTTCTATAAGCGCGCTCCGCTCTTTTTCAACAACTGGAAATTTTATTTTCTTCTCCAGCTCGGTAACATCTATAAAGCGCTTGAAATAAGGGTAGGCTGCCGGGTTCTGGCCTGTCTTTTTCGCAAGGTAGTCAAGATATTTGTAATAATCGGCAAGGCTTATTTTGGCGTCTTCATAATCCTGCTCCGCCTTTTCCAGCTCCACCAGCCGGGCCGGATACGACTTCTGCTTTAACGCCTTTACAACCCTGTTAATTCCCTGTAATTGAGTGTCTGCTTTTTTGCGGAATTGCTCAATCTCGAAAAACGTATCAAGATTTGCCTTGTACAGCTCTTCTTTCTCCAGGCCCTCAAGCGAGATATCATAGTCTGATATGATATCCAGATACTCTTCGCCCGATATTTTACCTGAGTTAAGATACTCTTCCGCCACTTCCAGCCTGCGTTCCTTGTCCGCGTAAGAACGCAGGTAAGAGAGGCTTACGTTGCCCCATCCGCCTTCAACCATAATAAGCTTAAGACTGTTCTCCTCAACAAGAGCCTCTATTATGCGGCTTAAATTCTTCTGCGCCTGATAATTTGTGTGTATGTCCTGTATGTGCAGGACTATTTTTGCTCCTTCTTTATTTGATTTATAGCCCTCGACAACATGGCCGGCCCCTTCCGGTATATCGATTGCCAGCGGCATTGCGTTTTGTTTGCTCAGCGCTTGCGTGCCCACAGGAACGGTTGAGGGCAAAGGAGCTTCTATCGCAGCGCCCTGCTTTCCTTTGCCCGAAGTGCGCGTTCCTTTGTATACGCATATCGCGCCGGTAGATATTATTGTAAATATTAGAACATAGATAAGCCTTTTTCGAAACATAATCTCTCCCAAAAGATTTTTGTTATCCTGACTTTTAAAAAACTTTTATCAATTTAAAATAAAGTATAGCATATTGCGCTCTCTGCGTCAAGTATTATTTGCAAGATTGGTTAAATACGCGGCATTTGGCGGGTAAACCTTGTATCTATCAGGTGTTTGCGGCAGGCGGCTTAAGCGCGATAAGAAACTTAGCGCCTTGCTTTCTGTCTTTTTCTGCTGTAATAATGCCTTTGTGGAGCTCGATAATACTTTTTGTAACAGCAAGGCCCATGCCGCTGCCTTCTGTCCTGTTTTTTGTCGTAAAAAACGGGTCAAAAATTTTCCGCATGTTCTCATTTGTAACTCCCGGGCCTGTGTCTTCTATTTCTATTATGACAACTTGTTCGTTTGGAACAAACAGGTCCGTTCTTCTGTAACCTACTTTCTCTTCTAACGCGCTGACAGGGGCTATGAATGTTCTTAAATACAGGGTGCCGCCCTGCGGCATGGCGTAAAAAGCGTTTAACAGTAAATTAACAAAGACCTGCTCTATCTTTCCTTTATCAATCCGCAGTTTCGGCAGGTCCTTCTGCAGCTGTTTAACAATTTTTACACTACTGTGCTTTGTCTGGGGCCTTATCAGGGCTAAAGTCCCCATAATCACCTTGTTTATATCTTCCAAAGCGGGCTTTAAGTTTTCTGTTTTCGAAAAATCCAGCAGGCCTCTTACTATCTCGTCTGCCCTTTTTACATTATCCCTCATCATAGAGAGCATTTCCGTATCATCTTTCTGTCCTTCCGGCAGCTGTGATTCAAGATAATCTACTCCCTGCAATATGATGGCCAGCGGATTTTTAACCTCGTGCGCGACTCCGCTTGCCATTCTGCCGACAGCTTCTAATTTTTCCGCGCGTATCAACTGCTCTTGTGTCAATTTCAGCTTCTCGTAAGCCTCCTCAAGGTACGCGTTAGCCTGCCGCAGGTTCTCTGTGCGCTCAAGCACCTTCTGCTCCAGTTTGGCTTTTAAATTTTCTATGACCCTTAATTTTTCCCTGGAAGCTCCTGATGCCGCTGATATTACCGCTGCTATGCCAAGCTGGGAGGAGGACATCGCGCTGTAGAGCTCTATCAGCTGCGTGATTAATATATTAAAAGGCCCGATAACAATGCTCAGGCCTACGTATTCGCTGTGGCCGGCAAGCACTGCTACCGCCTTAGGGCATACCAGTGCCCCTTCATCGGTTATGGCCGCGCCCTGAAGTATCTCGTACGTGTTTCTTATGCCGGATAGGGCGCTCCTGCATGGATTTATTCCCACAACCGGTATGACAATTGTTAACAACCGGTTTACAATATCAACATAAGAAGAGAGGTGGCGTATGTCTTCCCGCCTCAAATGCGCCCCGGCTTCAGGCGCGTTTTTTACCTGTTGATAACTGCCCTGCTTTATCCCGGGTATGCTTGTTTTTGCCGCTGCCGCGCTCTTTCTTATTATGCGCTTATTCCTTATCAGTAAAACGCGGTCACAAAAACCTTCTGCAGCCTTTGGGTCTGACGCGGTATAAAGCGCGGATATCTTGTGCTTTTTTAAGTGCCTGAGTATAGATTGCTTAAATTCCTTTTTTATCTGCCAGTCTGTTGCTGTAAAGGGTTCATCAAGCAGAAGGAGTTTTGGCCTGAGCGCGCACATGCGTATTGTAGCCAGGCGCTGCTGCTGCCCCCAGCTCATACAGGCAGGGTCGTGCCCGGCAAAATCACTCAAGTCCGCGGCCTCAAGCCATTCCAATGCCCGTCGTTCAGGCTGGACAACATCACAAACATTTTCCCGTACGGTCAAGCCCGGAATAAAACCGCAAAAGCGCGGGTGCCATGCCATCCAGAACTGGTGCAATGACTGCGGCACAAACAATATGCCTTCTTTACCCCTGTCGTAAATTGTTAGTTTGTCAAGCTTGTGCTTTTCTAAATATATATGGCCGCTTGTCTGCTTGTGTATGCCAAGAATGGCCGTCAAAAGCGTTGTCTTGCCGCTTCCGTTCGGGCCCACAACTCCTGCTATCTCTCCTTTTGATAATGACATGTCAGCCTCCTGCAGAATAATCTTATCCGCATAGCCTATTGTCACCTTGTCCAATTCAAGCATGTTCATAATTATCTCGCGTGTAATTCAAACTGGCAGGTCTCGTCACCATGGCCCCAGCATAAGACTTCATTGGCTATTATCAGCCCTTTAAAATGCTCTGACAGCGCTCCCGCTATAATGCCGCCTTCATAATGGCATATCATATTGCCTACATTCTTCATGCCCCCGCAGGATATACACTCATCAACCTTTACGATATTAGGGAAGTCTTTTTTCCACTCAACGACCGAAACAACACCTATTTTCATATGCTCAATAAACTTTGCCATGCTGGCTATAAATTCTTTGCTGTCTTTACCGTATATTGTGCGCGCTGTTACAAGGTCGCGGCCCAGCTTCACGCCGATTGAGTAGACAACACCGTCACTGGCCTTGTCGCCCAGCAGGCTGGAGAGGTTCCATTTCAGGCCTACGATGCGCAGTACCCTGAAATTAACTACAAACTCTGCCCCTCCGAGAGTAAGCCTGCCTATCGCGATATCCTCTGAACTGCCGACTGCTGAAGCGCCCACTTCTTTGCCGACAAGTGTTTTGCGCTGTGCGCGCAGGCGCTTGAGCCTCTCTCCGAACTTTTTATCCTTTTCCGCCTTTTCCTGCAGCATCTTCTGGTAATTATAAGCCATGGCATGTGCTCCTTTTATAAATAGGCGCTCGCGTATGCTCGCTCCTTAAATTAAGATTATAACCAATTTTTAGCTGAGGCAATAAATCCTTTTGGATTTTTATCCTGGGCTACGCGTTCCAATACTTTCTGAGCAGACTCTTCAGGCGTTAATTTTCCGGTATCAAGGAGAATATCGTATGTAAATATCGGATTGTACACCTCATCATAAAGGCCTGCCGCAAAGCCCCTGAATCTATCCCTGCGCGCTATCTCGCGCTCTACTGCTACTTCTTTATCGGGTTTAACACCTACAAAATAAACCTTTTCACCGCGTAATAATTCAAAATACGGTCTTATCCTGTTTTTATCAAATAAAACTTCGTCTACAATAATATCATAACCGTTTTGTGAAAGTATTTTATAAAAATAAACCGCGGCTTCATAAACCGGGTACATATAAGGAGAAACAATAAGTTTCGCAACAGGCTTGTTATCTTCTTCGTGAACAATAACTTTTATGGCCTGCTCGTTAAACGGCGGAAAATCACATTTAGGCGGGAAAGCATTCTGGACGACACTATCAACCCCATAAAGCAGCAGGATACCGGAATATTTTTCCTGCATAATTTTGGCTATTGTCGTTTTCCCTGAAGAAGAAGTGCCATTTAACAGAATAATCATAAAATTATGTTCTCCATTTCCTTCCGCAGGAAGCTTATTGCGCCGACAGGTGAAAACTATCTTTCCCCCTAAAACCCCTTTGCCTCCAGCCGGACAAAACAATGGCGACCCCAGCGGGACTCGAACCCGCGTAAACGGCTCGAAAAGCCGTTGTCCTGGACCGCTAGACGATGGGGCCGCTTAAAAAAATCGGCATATAGTATAACCTATATTATGTTATTATGTAAATAGTGTTCTTATAATATAGTATCTTTACTCCTGCGCCTCCGCGACAACCGAAGCAACAGCTGAAACCTTGTCTTTCGCGCCCTTAAGGGCTATAACCTTTACACCTTGTGTAGCCCGGCCGCTGGAGCGTATGCCCCTGACTGCTGTGCGCACAATAATGCCTGTCTCGGTAATAATCATGACTTCGTCTTTATCTGTGACCATTTTTATGCCGACGGCCAGGCCTGTCTTGGGTGATGTCTTGATATTAATGATTCCTTTGCCGCCGCGTGACTGCAGTCTGTATTCTCCTATGGGGGTGCGCTTCCCAAAACCTTTTTCCGCAACAGTAAGCAGCGCTGCTTCATCGCGGGCTATTACCATGCCTATAACCTTGTCTTTCCTGCTAAGGGTTATTCCTTTTACACCCTTAGCCGCTCTTCCCATGCTTCTTATGGCGCTTGCCTTAAACCTTATAGCCTTGCCCTCGCTGGTAGCCAGGATAATCTCCTGTTTGTCATCAGCAAGCTCTACGCCGATAAGGCTGTCGTCTTTATCTATAGTAATGCCTATAATGCCGCCTTTGCGCGGGTTCGCGTAGGCTGAAAGCTCTGTCTTTTTGATAATTCCGTTTGATGTTGCTATCACTAAAGAGCCGCCCTGCTCAAAATCTTTTACGCGGACAAAGGCGCTTACATATTCTCCCGCGCTAAGCTGCAGCAGGTTTACCAGGGCCTTGCCTTTGGATGGGCGCCCTGCCAGCGGTATTTCATGCACTTTCAGCCAAAAGGCCTTGCCTTTGTTGCTAAAAAGCAGGATATATTCGTGTGTTGTTGCTACAAAAAGATGCTCTATAAAATCTTCCTCATTAACGCCCGCGCCCATAACGCCCTGCCCGCCCCGCTTCTGCTTGCGGTAAGAGCTTACCGGCAGCCTCTTTATATACCCCCTGTGGCTTACTGTAATAACCACGTCTTCTTCGGCTATCATGTCTTCTATCTTTAAATCCTCTACCTCACCGACTATGTCCGTTCTGCGCTCATCGCCGTATTTTTTTTGCAGTTCCTGCAGTTCTTTCTTGATAATATCGAGGATCTTTTTTTCGCTTGCGAGAATAGATTCATAGAGTTCTATCTTCTTTAAAAGCTCCAGGTATTCAGCCTCTATCTTACTGCGCTCAAGCGCGGTAAGCCTCTGGAGCTGCATCTCCAATATGGCTTGCGCCTGTATCGCGCTCAGCTCAAATTTTTGCATGAGCGCTTTTTTCGCCGCCTGCGTGTCTTTTGCCTGCTTTATAAGTTTTATTATCTTGTCGATATGCTTAAGGGCTATCTTAAAACCTTCTAATATGTGGGCCCTCTCCTGCGCCTTTCTTAATAAAAACCCGGTGCGCCTTATAATAATCTCTTTCCTGTGCTCTATATACAGGTCCAAAAGCTGTCGCAAATTCAGAACGCGGGGCTGGTTGTTGACCAGGGCAAGCATTATAATGCCAAAAGTAGACGCAAGCTGTGTGTGTTTATACAGCCAATTAAGAATGACTTGTGCCGGCTTATCGCGCTTGAGTTCGATTACTATGCGTATTCCTTCCTTATCAGATTCGTCTCTTATGTCAGAAATCCCCTCTATTTTCCTGTCTGTAACCAGCTTTGCTATAGACTCTATCAGATTTGTCTTGTTGACCTGATAAGGCAGCTCTGTGATAATTATGGCTGACTTTCCGTTCTTTTGCTCTTCTATCTGCGCGCGCGCGTGAATCTTGAGCCTGCCCCTGCCTGTAGTATATGCGGATTTAATGCCGCCTGTTCCGCAAATCGTTGCTCCTGTGGGAAAGTCCGGACCTTTGACTATCTTTAAAAGAGCTTTCGTGTCAACGCCCGGGTCATCAATAACCCGGATAATGGCGTTTGTGATTTCGTTAAGATTGTGGGGTGGGATGTTTGTCGCCATGCCCACCGCGATTCCGCTGCATCCGTTTACAAGCAAGGTCGGCAGCACCGAAGGCAAAAGCACGGGCTCCTTAAGGGAGCCGTCGAAGTTCGGCGTAAAGTCTATTGTCTCTTTGTCAATATCCGCTAAGAGCTCGTCTGCTATTGTAGCCATGCGGGCTTCTGTATATCGCATGGCTGCCGGAGGGTCGCCGTCAATAGAACCCCAGTTACCCTGCCCGTCTACTAAAGGATAGCGCAGGGAAAACACCTGCACCATTCTTACCAGGGCATCGTATATCGATGAATCGCCGTGAGGGTGGTAGCGGCCAAGGCAGTCTCCTACAATACGGGCGCTCTTTTTGTAGGGCTTGTTATACTGAAGGCTAAGCCCGTGCATTGTGTAAAGTATTCTGCGCTGGACCGGCTTTAAGCCGTCCCGTGCGTCAGGAAGGGCCCGGCCCACTATAACGCTCATAGAGTAATTTATATAAGACTCTTTAATCTCTTCTTCCACATATCTCTTTGCTATCTTCTCACCCTGTGTGTACATGCTTGTCAATCCTTGTGTATGTTGTGTTCTGCGTTATTATCCTATGCCATCCTGAGCGGTAGCCCCGAACCAAATATAAAATTTGGTACGGGGCTGCGCCTCAGAATGACAAAGGGTTTGCGCGTTATTGTCACGTATCGAGATTGGTAACTTCCCTCGCGTGTTTCTCTATAAATTCCCTGCGCGGTTCTACCGCGTCACCCATAAGCACTGTAAACATCTCATCCGCCTTGACCGCGTCTTCAAGCACAACATTTAACAGTGTGCGCCTTCCCGGGTCCATTGTGGTTTCCCAAAGCTGCTCAGGGTTCATTTCGCCAAGGCCTTTGTACCGCTGAAGCATCATCCCTTTCTTTGCCCGCGCGTGTATTGCCCGTAATAATCCTTTCAAGCTAAAAACATCCGATACATCACCGCCTGCCTTGAGCCTGAACAGCGGCTGTTTCGCGTCCTGTTTTTGCGGTGTTTTTTTGCCGCGTTTTTTCCCCGCGCACACCGCCTCTTGCTGGGGGTCATAGAACTCTGCCGGCGGAAGCCCCATTTTCGACATTTGAGCTATTATTTTACCGAGCTCTTCTGCCTCAAAAAACTCTACTACGTCTATCTCTTTTGCCGTATGGCCGGCCTTGTCGTCTTCGCTGTGTATCTGCAGGTCTTTACCCAGGGTCTTTTCCTGCGCTTTTACAAGCTTCGCCAATTCGTCATCAGAATAAACAAATTGGGTTGTATCCTCCACTTTTACCTTAAAAATCGGTAGTTTTTTGGTCTTTTGATGCTGTAAACTTATATATTTTTGTAATTTTACTCCCCTTCGCTCTATTGCTCTTCCCAGTTTTTCTACGCGCATAAGCAGGCTGACGATATCACGAAGCTGCTTGTTAGAAAACTCTTTTTTTGGCTTGAGCTTAACCAAAGACGTGTCCTCTACCCCTATGTCAAGCAGTAAGGCATTTACCTCGTCCTCTGTCTGTATATACTCCTCGCGCTTTCCCCGCTTTATTTTATACAGTGGCGGCTGAGCAATATATATCCTGCCCTCTTCTATTAGTTTGGGCATCTGCCTATAAAACAGGGTAAGCAGCAGGGTGCGTATATGCGAGCCGTCAACATCAGCGTCTGCCATAAGAATAATTTTGTGATAGCGCAGTTTTTCCGCGTTAAAGGCATCGCCTATGCCGCAGCCTAATGCCGTAATAATAGTTCTTATCTCTTCACTTGAAAGCACTTTATCAAGCCTTGCTTTCTCA
>CAZBMI010000032.1:0-9979 GCA_964492885.1 uncultured Planctomycetia bacterium
AGTAGGTATATACGCGGGCAGATCAAAGTTTACAGACAAGATAGGAATAAAGATATCTCCGCATCATACTCCTTGCGGGCTATGCACTTCAAGCGCTACTGTAGGTGAAAGCCTCAGTTTCGGCAGGGCAGATGCTGTTTCCGTATTATCTTATTCAGCTGCTCTTGCTGATGCCTGCGCTACCGCGCTTTGCAATATTGTTCGAGGTAAAGACGATATAAAACGGGCAATAGACCGCGGAAAAAGAATAAGAGGGATTAAGGGGCTTCTGATTATTATTGATAATACCCTCGGCGCCTGGGGCGATATGAAATTGGTTGATATCTGATTACCGGGAGTGTATAATAAGCAAGCAAACTGATATCTTTGAGATTGCCGCGCCTTGCTACGCAAGGCTCGCAATGACAATTGTTGTCATTGCGGGCGAAGCGAAGCAAACCCAAGCTATTCAAGGAGTGAGTATATGAAAAAGAAGAGGATAGTGCTGCATTTTCCGCATAACCTGATAGATAAGCCCATAGCATATTATCTTGTTAAGGATTATAACCTTGTTTTTAACATACTGCAGGCTAAGATTACGCCTAAAGAGCAGGGGCTTATGGTCCTTGAGTTGAGCGGCAGCGATAAGGATTATGCCCATGGTATAAAATTCCTGCAGCAACAGGGCATTAAGGTTGAGACATTGAGCAAGGATGTCCGCAGAAATGACAAGCGTTGTACTCAATGCGGCGCCTGTGTCGCGGTCTGCCCAACAGGGGCGTTATATGTAAACAGGGATACCATGGAGGTAATGTTTGATATAGATAAGTGCATTGCCTGTGAATTATGTGTTCCCGCATGCCCTCCGCGGGCAATGGAAGTTAAGCTCTGATTCAGATTATGAAAAAACAGACAAAAACAAAACAGAAGAAATTATCATACAAGAAACAGATAGAGACGCTGTCTAAGGTGAGCGAGGCCATTGCCTCAAGCCTCTACCTCGAGGACATACTCAAGCTTATAGTAACGGTTACTGCTGAAGTAATGAATTCTAAAATATGTTCACTTATGCTGGTAGACAATAAAACCGGGATTCTCAGTGTCAAGGCAACCCAGTCTGTCAGTGAAGAGTATAACAAAAAGCCGAGCCTAAAGCTTGGGGAAGGCGTTGCCGGAAAAGTCGCGCTTAAAGGAAAGTATATTATAGTAGATGATGTAAAAAAGAGCCCGATTTATAACAATGTAAAGATTGCCAAGAAAGAGGGGCTCTGTTGCCTGTTGTGTGTACCGCTTAAAGTCAAAGGAAAGGTCATAGGAGTCTTAAACCTTTATACTTCAGAGCCGCATGATTTTACCAAGGCAGAGATAAGCGTGCTTACTGCCGTTGCCAACCAGTCCGCGATAGTTATTGAAAACGCGCAGCTTTTGGTCAAGACAAAGGTTATACAGGAGGAGCTCGCTTCCCGTAAGATTATAGCAAAGGCAAAAGGCATACTTATGAAGGCGCAAGGCTATACAGAGGACGAGGCTTTCCGAAAAATACAGAAGCTGGCTATGAATACGCGTCGTTCAATGAAAGAGATAGCAGAGGCAATAATATTAGCGCAGAATGTAGGATAAAGTTTTAACTAGGTTTTTAACTAGGGACAGCGACCGGTTACTTTCGTGTAATTGCTATAAAGTAACCGGTCGCTGTCCCTAGTTAAAAAAAGTAATGGCTATGAAGGAATACGATGTAATAATAGCAGGAGCAGGGCATGCCGGATGCGAGGCAGCATTGGCGTCGGCCCGCATGGGGCGCAGGAGCCTTATTGTCACCATGAGCAAAGACAAAATAGCGTCTATGCCTTGCAACCCCTCTATAGGCGGTGTAGGCAAAGGCCAGCTTGTAAAAGAGATAGATGCTTTAGGCGGAGAGATGGCAAAGGCTGCTGACGCGACAGGCATACAGTTTAAGATATTAAACAGAAGCCATGGCCCGGCGGTCTGGTCATCCCGTGCCCAGATAGACAGGCATAAATATTCCGAATATATGCAAAAAAAATACTATCGCAGGAAAACCTTGATCTTATTGAGGATGAGGCATGCGCTATAATTCAAGGCAAAGAGGGCGCGGCAGGCGTTGAAACAGCCGGCAATGGCTGCATAAGGTCAAAGGCAGTGGTCTTAACGCCCGGAACCTTTCTCAACGGCCTTATACATATAGGGCTTAATAGCAGGCCCGGGGGTTCTTATGAAGACCCCGCGTCTATAGGCTTAAGTGAGTCACTAAAAAAAATAGGTTTTAATATAAGTACACACAAAACAGGTACTACCCCCAGAATAAAAAAGTCATCAATAGATTTTTCCCGCATATCCCCGCAGTATGGCGATAAGATACCCGAACCTTTTTCTTTCTCAACAACTGGGAGGCTTGAGAATAAGGTTATCTGCCATATAACGCAGACCAATCATAAGACACACTCAATAATAAAGAGTAATCTTGACAGCTCGCCTCTTTATACAGGCATAATCAAATCTACGGGTGTAAGGTATTGCCCCTCGATAGAGGATAAGATCGTCAAGTTTTCAGGCAGAGAGAGCCACCAGGTATTTCTTGAGCCTGAAGGCATTGATACAGACTGGTATTATCCGAACGGCCTTGCCACAAGCCTTCCAGAATGCGTGCAAAAGGAATTCCTGCATTCTGTAAAAGGTCTCGAAAGAGCAGAGATTATAAGACCGGGATATGGCATAGAATATGAGTTTGTCCAGCCTACACAGCTGTTTCCCAGCCTCGAGGCAAAAAAGATTTCCGGGCTATTTTTAGCGGGCCAGATTAACGGGACTACAGGATATGAAGAGGCGGCTGCGCAAGGCCTGCTCGCGGGTATTAACGCGGCGCTCTTTACAAAGAAGAGCCCGAGGTTTATCCTAGGCCGCTGTGAGAGCTATATAGGCGTGCTTATTGATGACCTTACCACAAAGGGTACAAACGAGCCTTATAGGATGTTTACATCAAGGGTTGAGCACAGACTTATTGTCAGGGAAGATAACGCTGATTTACGCTTGAGAAAGTACGGGCATGAACTGGGATTAGTAAGCGACTCAGAGCTTAAAATAACAGAAGAAAAAGAGCGCGGTATAAACAATACTATTAAGGCTCTGTCAGAGAAAAAGATAAAGCCATCAGAAAATATAAACAATATCCTTAAAAAACTCGGGACATCCGTCATCAATGAATCGGTAAGCGCTTGCGCGCTTCTTAAAAGGCCGCAGGTAACGTATAGTGATTTAAAAGCTTTAGGAATAGAAGGCATTGCTATGCCAAAATTATGCGAGAGAATAGCCGAGCTCACGATAAAATACGAGGGGTTTATCAAGAGGCAGACCGCTGACATAAAAAAGATGGAAAATATCGAGAAGATAAAAGTACCCCCGGGAATGGATTTTTCAAAGATACCGGGGCTTTCACTCGAGATAGTGGAAAAGCTGAATAATATAAAGCCGCTTACCCTGGGCCAGGCCTCCCGCGTATCCGGAATAACCCCCGCAGCTATAATGCTCCTTATGGTATACATCAGAAAATACAAGCCGCATATTCGGGCTTCGGAATAATCTCGCAGGAATGATTGTCTTTGCCATACTTTGGGTGGGTTGCAGCAGGAGCGCTCACAATCCCCAGCGCGGATTGTTCGCTCTGCTTTTCTGCTCATTCATACAGTTTAGGGATATGGAAAAACCATGCCATTCGCAGAAAAGAAAGTCCTACTGCAACCCACCCAAAGCATAGCAACAAAGCCATTTTGTGTATTACAGGGTTAATAGCTTGATGATTATTAAGGTGTTTTATTCGATATGCCGATTTCGGTGCAACCAGAGCAAAACCTTGTTTTTGTGAGCGGCCATGGTTCGCCCGTGTTAGCCTTTTGGCGAGAGCGAGCAAAAACACGGAGCGAAAAATCTACGGTTGAGATTTTGAGCGTTTTTGCGAAGGTTACACCGAAATCGGCAACTGTAAACATTACTGCAAAGGCACTTCAAGGCCCGAAGTGCTTGACAGGCATTCGAAGGGCTTATATAATATAACAAATGTCGATACAGGTAATAATTTTTTCAGCAGGTATAGCGATTCTTTACGCGGGCGGCATGTTTTTTATACGCGGTTCAGCCGGCACCGCACGGATATACAGTATAAGGCCGATAATAATAGGCGCTGTTGTTATAGCTTTTGCTACATCAGCGCCTGAGTTTTTTGTCAGCGTTATAGCAGCCGTAAAAAGAAGCAGCGACCTGGCAATAGGCAACATAGTCGGAAGCTGTATCTGTAATATAGGCATGGTCCTGGGGCTATCAGCTCTCATAAAACCCGTAAAAGTAAATAACATGGTTCTGCGGCGTGAGCTCCCCATACTCCTGTCTGCAACAATCCTGTTGTTCCTGGCATGCTTAGACTACAGGATAAACCGTTTCGAGGCGGGGCTTTTTATCCTCGGATTTTTTCTTTTTATATTCCATTGCATTAAGAACGCGAAAGAACATGACAACGGTTTTTCTCAATTCCGTGAAAAGGGCCTTTCGAAAATAAGGTCTTTTATGTATCTCTGCGCGGGCCTGGCAGGCCTTTTAACAGGCGCGCATCTTATTGTAAATTCCGCGATTTTATTGGCAGGGTATTTTGGAATAAGTAAGCTTGTAATAGGCTTGACAGTGGTTGCCATAGGTACGTCTTTGCCTGAGCTTGCCGCTTCGGCAATAGCGGCTCATCAGGGAGAAGGGGATATAAGCATAGGCAATGTAATAGGCAGTAACCTGTTTAATATATTGGGCATAGTAGGCATAGTATGCCTTATAAGGCCTGTTTACATCAGCAGGCAGGTCATCTGGCTGAGCGCGCCTTTTCTCTTAATCTATACACTCGCGCTTGTCCCTATAATCAGGTCAGGTTACAGGATAAACAGGCCGGAGGCAGCTGCTTTGTTTTTGAGTTATTTTTTATATCTATACCTTATTTTTAAGATATGAACAACAGATGTAAACATACAGGATGTAAAGAGCAGGCACTTTCTCTTTCCGATTTTTGCTGGAGGCATCATGATGATAAAGACGCTTATCTTAAGAAGCTTTCCGAGCACGTATCAAAGTATTCTTCAATTAAGGGTTTTTATTTAAGGCGCCTTGAATTTCCCCAGGCGCAATGGCCCGGAATTGACGCGGAAGAGGCAGACCTGGCAGCTGCTGACCTTTCAGGCGCTGACCTTACTGCAGCGAATTTCAAAAAAGCCAATCTGACGGGAGCCAATCTTAAAGGAGCGGATTTGGCAAGCGCGGATTTTGAGGATACGCACCTTTTAGGAAGCAACCTTTCCTGCGCGCGTTTATGGAATGCCGTTATGAAGGGCTCTAACCTGGCTGAGGCAGACCTGCGCGAAGCCGATTTTCTAAAAGCAGTATTCTCCGGCGTAAAACTCTGGCATGTCAAGCTTAAAGACGCCAAGTTTATAACAAGGCACAGTTTTATAGGTAATAAGCCTATTGATGAGAAGGGATTTCTTGCGGCAGGCGAGGCATACAGAAATCTAAAGCAGTATTTTATATATAACGGAAGGTATGATGATTCAAGCTGGGCATGCTTTAAAGAGAAACAGCTTGAGAGAAAATACCTGTTTAAGTCCAACAAGCTTCTGTATATACCCTCGCTTATAATGGCTGTTTTGTGCGGTTACGGCGAGAAGCCCTACAGGGTTATTGTCTCCTCCGCGGTGCTTGTTTTTGTTTACAGTGTTATATATGCCCTGCTCGATATTCTTAAATTTTCAGCAGAGTATGCAAGCCCAAGAGTTTTAAATTTCTGGGATTACGTATATTTCAGCATAGTTACTTTTACTACAGTAGGTTTCGGGGATTTGACGACTAAACTAGTGCCGCTTTACGAGATGCTGGTCGGTTCAGAGGCTTTCATAGGCGCTTTTATGACGGGCCTTTTTATTTTTACCCTGGCGCGTAAATACACGGCGCGTTAAAGAAGAGAAGCCTTAATCCGTATTATCAAGGGAGGATATTATGTTAATAAAGAGGATAGACGATGAATTGAAATCCGCGTTGAGGCAGAAGGATTCCGCACGGGTCTCGACCCTGCGGCTTTTAAAATCCGCTATACACAACCTCTCCATAGAAAAGCAGTCAGAACTTAAGCAGGAAGATATAATTGCTGTTATAAGAAAAGAGGCAAAACAGCGCGAAGATTCCATAGAAAAATTCAAACAGGGCAACCGCCGGGATTTAGCAGACAGGGAGGAACGGGAGCTTGAGATTCTCAAAGAGTATCTTCCCGAGGATATGGACCAAGAAGAGCTGATTGCCATTATAAGGGAATCGATAAAAGAGTCAGGCGCCGAAGGCATCAAGGATACGGGCAGGGTTATGAAGCTTGTCATGCCTAAAGTAAAACAGCGCGCGAACGGAAAGACCGTAAGCGCCCTTGTAAACAGAGAATTAAAGCCAAAAGACTAAGGAAAAAGATAATGACGCGTGATAATAAGAAAAACCGCGCAGAGGCAGTATGTTTTGTAACCTTCCTGCTTGCGATATCATTTTTGATTAATTGGTATTCCGCGTCAAGCCACATAAAATCTCTGGCCCTTTTTATACCTTTATGCGCGGGCATACTGGCTTTTTCTTTTCAGCTGTTTATCGATAAAGACCCGCTTATATCCCTCTATTCCAAAAGCTACCCATACCGCAAGCTCAAGCCTTACGCGTGGATAAGCGCTTTTCTTGTATTCGAATTTATACTATTTTGGGGGCTTTACACAAAGCAGATACTGCTTTTAGGCGATGAGCTTATTCTTGTAGTGGTACTGTTTATAGGCACTATAGTATACTATCACCTGTTTGTAAGGATGAAGATAAGCCTGAGGTTTTTGTTTCTTTCTGTTTTTATACCGCTTTTGGCAGCAGGCACGGCTGTCGGCATGGCCAGCTATTTTGGTGTATTGAAATTCGTTATCCCCGCTAAAAAGATAGGCAATATAGTATTTTTCAACTCTTTATACTGGATTCTGTTATCCGTGCTCTTTCAGGTTGTATGCGAGGAACCGGCATTCAGGGGGTATCTTCTCCAGAAGCTTCTGTATAAGGGCGAGGCCTGCGCCATACTTATCTCTTCACTTTGTTACAGCCTGTGGCGCGTTCCTTTCGGGCTATTTTCAAAGGCCGCGGCAGGTGAGACCGTGATTTTTTTCTTCGGGCACTTTATAACAGGAGTTATCTTTGCCTTGCTTTTTATAAAAGGTAGAAATCTTCTTGTTGCTATCTTGTGCCACGGCATAATATCAGGCCTTGAGAAGAGCTTTTTTGCCTCAGGCGTCAATCCGGGCATAAGGCAGTATTTAGAGTTTTTAACGGCTTCAGGCAGGATACAGCTTTTATGCATCTGGTTTTTATGCCTTCTTATCGGGCTCTTATTTTTAACGCTTATCCCGCGTAAAAAACTTTCCGGAGGCCCTCAGGATGAGCCTATCAAGCGAAAGGCTATCCAAGGCCTCACTTAATCTAATAGTCATTCATGTCCAATTTGGACAGCATCTATCGTCGGTAGATGTATTTGGACAGCTATGCTAATAGTCTTAAACTAAGTTATATCCCGCCAAAGGCTGTTTTTATTTGCATATAGAATAATTTTAGGGTATTATAATTATAAATAGATAAAAAAATATATCTAAACTCAGAAAGAGGGTTTTTAAAATGGCTATATTGAATATAAGAAAGTACCCGGATGCCGCCCTAAGGAAAGTTTGTTCTGAGGTAAAGGTTGTTGACGCTGAGGTAAGAAGGCTTCTCGATGACATGGCAATGACCATGTATGCCGCAAACGGGGTAGGCCTGGCTGCCTCTCAGGTAGGCCTTGATATCCGCATTATTGTTATAGATACAGGAAAGGGTCTGCTAAAACTCGTCAATCCCAAGATAACTAAAAGCGAGGGGCATTCTGTTTTTGAAGAAGGCTGTCTTTCCGTACCTGATGTAACCGTAAAGATAAAGCGTCCGGCAAAGCTTGTTGTCTCAGCGCTTAATGATTCAGGAAGGCCCGAGCTGATAAAGGCAGAAGGCCTGCTTGCCCACGCCTTTGGCCAGGAGATAGACCACTTAAACGGAAAACTCATTATAGACTACCTGCCGTTTTATAAAAAGTTTTTTAAGCAATACAGTTAGATTGAGAAGATAAGATTATGAAGAGATGCCCGAGGTGTTCGATAAAATATTCCGAAATGTGGAATACCTGCCTTGTATGCGGTTCGGCTCTTGCCTCTGATACGGTTGTTTCTAAAATATTTTCCAAGAACAGACAAGGCGCGGGATACCTTTTTCCTATTGTGGAAAAAAGTCTTGAAGATGCGGATGTACTTTTTATGTATCTTGACACGGATTTAAAACTCATAATGTGTAATGAGGCTGTAGAGCATATCACCGGTTACAGCAGGAGAGAAGTATTCAGGGGGGATTGGCAGAAGTTGTTTTTTGGAAAGAACAGCTCAAAGAAGGAAATCTTTAAAGCTGTTCTTAAAAGCTGCCTTTCCGGCACAAGAAGTATGGCGTATAACGGGTCTATAATGAAAAAGGATGGTTCTGAGCGCGTCCTTTCCTGGAGAAACACGGTAATGACCGACGCTTCAGGAAAGGCAAAAGGAATATTCTGCATAGCCCATGATATTACCGAGTATGAAGCTGTAAAGAATGACGTGGCCGCCTCGGCAGAGAAGATGAAAGACATATTTGCCAGCATAAAGGATTATGCCCTTATAACAACTAATCTTTCCAATAAAATTACTTATTACGGCGCCAGCACTGTTTCATTATACGGGTGGGACAAGGATATGATACTCAAGGATATCGGTCTCATATTTCCCGCGGGCGAGTCTGTGAAATCTTTAAGCAGGATAAAGAGAAAGATTACAAGCGCCGGAAGCTTTGAGGAGGAGACAGCGCTTCTTAAGTTAAACGGCGATGAATTTCCGGCAATGCTTCTGGTAAGCGCCTTAATAAACGCGGAGAACAGAGAATCCGGTTATGTATATATCGTAAGGGATATAACAGAGAAAAAGAAGATAGAGGCCCGGATGATTCAGAGCGAGAAGATGGCCGCGATGGGCCAGCTTGCGGCGGGTGTCGCGCATGAGATAAATAACCCTTTGCTCGTTATATCAGGCAGGATAGATATGCTTGCCATGGATAAAAGTGAAATAACCCCTCCCGTGAAAAAGACAATAGATATAATATCAGCCCAGGCGAAACGCATGAGGACTATTGTTGACAGGCTCTTGTCTTATTCAAGGAAAAAACGCGTTAACATGAGCCTGCTGGACGTAAACAGCATACTAAAAACCATAGCGCCGTTGGTCGCTTATTATCCCGAATTTCACAAGGTTGCATGGAGGGAAGAGTTAGGCGAGGGCATGCCTAAGGTAAAAGGCGATTTTAACCAGCTTCAGGAGGTTTTTTTAAATCTCGCGATAAACGCATGCCAGGCAATGCCAGACGGCGGAAGCCTTACTATTGTTTCATCCAGTCCGGATAACCGGTTTGTGCATGTGGATGTAAAAGATACGGGAGCTGGTATAAAAAAAGAGGATCTCGGAAAGCTCTTTTTACCTTTTTTTACGACAAAGGATAACGGTACGGGCCTTGGACTGCCTTTGTGTTATTCTATAGTGGAAACCCACGGAGGAATTATAGAAGTAGACAGCGAGATAGATAAGGGTACTGTTTTTAGCGTAATATTGCCTGTTTCTTCTGCGGAAGAGGCAGATGTAAAATAAGGAGTTTAATAATATGGATGGAAAGATAAAGATTCTCGTAGTGGATGATGAAACAGATGCGCTGGAACTTTTTAAGGACCTTTTTTTAAAGAAAGGCTATGCGGTCGAATGCGCGCCGGGCGGCATAGAGGCGTTAAATATAATAGACAAGGCAATGTTTGACGCGGTGCTTCTTGATATAAGAATGCCGGGATTAGACGGCC
>CAZBMI010000033.1:0-9889 GCA_964492885.1 uncultured Planctomycetia bacterium
GGTAGGTGGAGACGACTATCCTCTTTATAAGAGCGTAATCGTGCAATGGCTTTAAAGTAACCACCATCTGTATGGTTGAGCAGTTAGGATTAGCGATTATTCCTTTATGCCTGAAAGTATCATCGGGATTTACCTCGGGCACGACAAGAGGCACCTTAGGGTCCATCCTGTAGGCAGAGGTATTATCTATGCACACAGCGCCTTCTTTTACGGCAAAGGGAAGGAACTGTCTGCTTACAGAGGCGCCTGCGCTTGATAAGACTATATCAATGCCGGAAAAGGCATTCTCATCAAGAAGCCGGACCTTAAGCTTTTTATTTTTAAACTTTATTAACTTTCCTATGGAGCGCTTTGAGGCTAACGGGCGCACCTCGTTGACGGGAAACCTTCTCTTTGACAGGGTCTCCAGCATCTGGGTGCCGACTACTCCGGTAGCGCCTACTACCGCGACATTGTATCTCTTCATGGTAATGTCCTATATTATGGTTTTGTTATTCTAAAACAAAGAACCTGTGTCATCCTGAGCGAAGAACCTGTGTCATCCTCAGCGAAGCCCCGAACCAAATTTTATTAAATTTGGTTCGGGGTGAAGCGAAGGATCTAGACATTGAGATTCTTCGGTCGTTAACACTCCCTCAGAATGACAATTTGGGAATTTACAGACTCTCAACAACAAGGTCACCGACCTCTGATGTCGAATACCCCATCTTTCCCGCTGAAAGCGACTTGAGCTTATTCGCGGTAACATACATTATAGACTTCTCAACAGCCTCCGCCGCTTTATCCTCACCGAGCTGGCTAAGAAGCATCTGCAAGGCGCCTATAGCCGCCAATGGATTTATTATCTTTTTTCCGGTATATTTAGGAGCAGAGCCTCCTATGGGCTCAAACATAGAGACGCCTTCGGGATTAATGTTTCCGCCTGCGGCTATGCCCATGCCGCCCTGTATCATGGCTCCCAAATCCGTTATTATGTCACCGAACATGTTGTCTGTAACAATAACGTCAAACCATTCGGGATTCTTGACAAACCACATGCAGGTGGCGTCAACATGCGCGTATTCTGTCTTTATGTCAGGATACTCCTTGGCAACCTCATAGAAGGTCCTTTCCCAGAGATCCCAGGCGAATGTCAATACATTCGTCTTTCCGCACAATGTAAGGGTATTCCTCTTGCCGCGTTTTCTCGTATATTCGAAGGCGTACCTTATACAGCGCTCGACTCCTTTGCGCGTATTATGCGAGAGCTGAATAGCCACTTCATCCTTTGTCCCTTTATTCTGAAACTCTCCCATGCCCTTGTAAAGGCCTTCGTTGTTCTCGCGGACAACAACAAAATCTATCTCCTCAGGGCCTTTTCCTTTAATCGGAGTCTCTACACCCGGATAGAGCTTTACGGGCCTAAGGTTTATATACTGCTCAAGGTCAAACCTTGTCCTTAAGAGTATTCCTTTTTCCAGGATACCGGGTTTAACCTTAGGATGGCCTATGGCGCCTAAAAATATGGCATTATATTTTTTAAGCTCGTCCAGGCCGCCTTCAGGTACTGTCTCGCCTGTTTTTAAGTATCTGTCCCCGCCCCAGTCGAATCTCTTTGTCTCGTACCGGAAGCTGAACTTTTTTGAAACTGCTTCTAAAACCTTTAAACCCTCGTTTACAACCTCAGGGCCTGTTCCGTCGCCGGGTATTACCGCTATCCTGTACATCTTTTACGTTATCCTTTCTTTATGTATTTCATAAGCCCGCCCGCGGTAACTATTCTTTGCATAAACTGCGGGAACGCCTGTGTATCATACTCTTTTGCCCTGTTCTTATCATGGACCCTGCCTTTGGACAGGTCGACTTCTATTACATCGCCGTCTTTTATATCCTCGGGCACCTTATCGTTCTCAAGTATCGGAAGGCCTATGTTTATTGCGTTACGGTAAAATATCCTGGCAAAGCTCTTTGCGATAACGCATGAGATTCCGCAGGCCTTTATGGATATCGGCGCGTGCTCGCGTGAAGAACCGCATCCAAAATTCCTTCCCGCGACTATGATGTCACCCTTTTTAACCTTTTTGGAAAAATCAGCATCCGCGTCTTCCATGCAGTGAGCACCGAGTATGACGGGGTCTATTGTATTGAGATACCGTGCGGGTATAATCTCATCGGTATTTATATTATCTCCGAACCTGAATACTCTTCCTTTTAGCTTCATCTAAGCACCTCTTTAGGATGCGTTATCCTTCCCTTTATAGCGCTTGCCGCTGCCACAGCCGGGTTAGAAAGATATACAAATGATTTAGGATGCCCCATCCTGCCTACAAAGTTTCTGTTGGTCGTTGCTATGGCAGACTCGCCTTCGGCTAATATGCCCGCATGCCCTCCGAGGCATGGCCCGCATGTAGGTGTTTCAACGGCAGCGCCTGCTTTTATAAATGTCTCAAGCAGGCCCTCTTTTAATGCCTGCAGGTATATATCCTGCGTAGCGGGTATCACAATAAGCCGTACGCGTGAATTAACCTTCTTGTTCCTTAAAATCTTCGCGGCAATCCTGAAATCAGAGAGCCTGCCGTTTGTGCATGAGCCTATAAAAGACTGGTCTATTGATATATTTTTAAGAGTGCTTACCCCCTTTACATTACTCGGTAAATGCGGGCATGCTACCTGCGGCTCCAAATTACTGATATCCCACTCATGCGTATCAGCGTATTCGGTGTTCTTATCCGAATGCAAATCTTTAAAGCGCTTTAAATATTGCGCGAAGCGCCTGCCTGTTGTTGTCTTTATATAATCACGGGTGAGCTTATCAGGAGCTATTATGCCGTTTTTTCCGCCTGCCTCTATCGCCATGTTGCACATGGCGAACCTGTCATCCATGCAGAGCTTTTCTATAACAGGGCCCGCGAATTCCATGGATTGATAATGTGCTCCTTCCACACCTATGCGGCCTATCGTAAAAAGCATCAGGTCTTTGCCGCCTGTCCATTTCTTTAACCTGCCTTTGTATATGAACTTTATGGATTCAGGGACATTAAACCAGCAAAGGCCTGTTGCCATAACAGCCGCCAGGTCTGTTGAGCCTACACCTGTTGAGAATGCTCCCAAAGCGCCGTATGTACATGTATGCGAATCCGCCCCTATTACAAGGTCTCCCGGGCCGACCAGGCCCTTTTCGGGTAATAAGGCGTGCTCAACCCCGACTCTGCCCTGCTCAAAATAGTGTTTTATCTTATGCTTTTTGGAGAACTCCTGCAGTATCTTGCAGTGTTTCGCGCTTAAAGCATCTTTGTTCGGAGTAAAGTGGTCTGGAATAAGAGCTATCTTATTCTTATTCCAGAGCTTCTTTATTCCTGCCTTCTCAAGCTCGTGTATTGATAAAGGAGCTGTAACGTCATTTCCAAGGCAGAGGTCTACTTTCGCGTTTATAAACTGACCCGGAAAAACCTCTCTCTTGCCGCAATGGCGGGCCAATATCTTTTGTGTAATAGTCTGATTCATAATATTACCTGAGCTTCAACATCATAGCCTGCTCGTCGCAGTTCGGGAACTTATGGCACTGCAGGCACTCTGTCCATATCTTGTGAGGAAGAAGTTTTCTGTCTATCTTCCTAAAGCCAAACTGCTTAAAAAATCCGGGCACATAGGTAAGGCAGGATACCTTCTTTATCCTTAAGGCCTTTGCCTCTTTTATGGCCTGCTTTACCAGCTTCTTCCCGATACCTTTTCCATGCAGGTCCTCAGTAACAGCCATGGCCTTTATTTCCGCTAAATCCTTCCAGCATATATGCAGCGCGCAGCAGCCTGCCAAAGACTTTGCCTGCTCCGCGACAAAATAGTCCCTTAGGTTCTCATAAAGGTCTATTAATGAGCGGTTGAGCATAAGCTCTTTCTTCGCGAAATGCGATATCAGCGCCTGCATCTTAGGCACATCATTGATATTCGCCTTGCGTATACAGGGGACGGTCCTAAAGGGGACACCCTTGAGCTTGGATTTTGATGTTTTTTTCTTTTTTTTGGTAACCATATCTTGTATTGCGCTCGATATATATCTATTTAAAAAATATAAAAATTTCGTTAATTTTCGTGCTCAAGGGTGTCCCCTTTAGGACCGTCCCCCTTATCTTAATCGGTGTATTATATAATAAAAGGCAGGATTGTGCAAACAAAAATTGAATAATTGTCAAGCCAATTTAAAAATGTAACATTCTTACCAAAATAAAAATGTAACATTGAAGTTAGTAGTAGCCTTTCTTTCTTTTTGGTTCTTTTTCTTTCTTTGTGGATAGTGTGAATATGTGAATAAGTAATCATGCACTTCTTCTAAGTTTCTTGTAAAGCTGTTTGTATGGGTGGCTCATTGGCGGAATCCACTTCTTTCTTGGTTTATATTGTTTCTTAGGCTTGCTCGGCCTTTTATCAATCAGTTTATATTTAAGCTCTTCATCTTTGTGATATAAGTGAACCTTCCCATTAAGACGTTCTTCTACTTGAACCTTGTTTGTCCTTGGGCTGTCTAATATCTGGTAGAATCTATTCTTGTATTGTATGGTGAAGTCCTTTCTAAGATGAGCCTTATTCTTTATACAGAATATCCTTTCTAGATCAAGATGTTTTGGCGCTGGAGTGTGTAAATTAGCCTTGTTCTTGGCCATGACTGCGAATTTACGGTTATGCTTTGGGAAGTAATAGCTTTTTGCAAACTTATTGGCATTTTTTATGGTGGATATGTTCTCAAGCCTCATCTCCTTAACAAAGCGGTCCTGGTGTGTTTTAAAAGAGCGTTCTACCCTACCTTTAGCCTGCGGTGAATCTGCATATATTATAGTTATGCCTAATTCTTTAGCTGCTCTTGCAAATTGAGTTAAGTTCTTGCGGTTATTTAGCTCATCTTCAAGAGTAGGTTTCTTCGTCGATTTATAGGTCTTATGCCTATCCAGGTATATAGACTGTGGTATGCCGTATTTTTTGATATACCTCTTTAAGCTGTCCATGGCCGGCATAAGGCCTTCATACTCATAAAATAGGCCAAAACATCTGCCTGTAGCATCATCTATATAGCCCATAAGTACGCATTTAGGGCCTCTGTTTTCAAACCACTTATGATGAGAGCCATCTAGCTGTACCATTGCGCCATATGAGTCCCTCCTAGGCCTCCATGCGCGGTGTTTTGGGGCTCTGCGCTTCTTATACTCAATGCCGGCTTCTATAAACCAAAGGCGCAAGGTCTCATGGTGAACATATAGTTTTTCTATTTCAAAGATCTTCTCCGCTGCAAAGGTAGGATTAAACCCTTGATATCTCGTATTACACAGTTCTAATATTTTATTCTTGGTATCAGGATCTGCTGCCCTATGAGAAGGCCTGCCTCTTGATTTATGTATTAGGGCTATGTCGCCTTCTTTTTTAAGCTTTGATGTCAACCTCCCTACCTGTTGTCTGCAAAGGCCTAATATATTTGCTGCTTCTTGCTGTGTAATTTGCTTATTTATTACACTGTAGATTACCGGTATCCTGTTTATCTCTTTCATGCTCAATTTAAAAATGTCCTTTCCTGCCATAATAACCCCCTTTCAAGGCTATTATAGCATATTTGGAATGTTACATTTTTAAATTGGTAACATGTTACATTATCATTTTGGCATCACATTGTTTTTTTATTGGCTTGACAGGTTTTGAATCCTTATATATAATATAGACCTTACCTTATACTATATTTAATACTATAAAGAAAGGGGAGCTTATCCGATGGCAGATGTGAAAGACAAAAGAACGGTTGTGTTTTTAGGGCATTCAGGTTCAGGAAAGACATCATGCATAGACGCTATACTCTACAAGGCAGGGGCTAATTCAAGGCATGGAAGCGTTGACCAGGGAAACAGTATGTGTGATTACAATGACGATGAAATAGAGCGCAAAGTTACCATAAGGTCAAAGGTTATGCATATAGAACACAACGGAAAGGTCTCATATCTGCTGGACACACCGGGTTACGCTGATTTTTCAGGTTCGGCAATATCATGTGTAAGGGCTGTTGACTCAGGTATATGCGTTGTATGCGGCGTAAGCGGGGTGGAGATAGGAACCGAGAAAGGCTGGGAACTGCTTGCCTCAAAAGGGCTTCCCAGGCTTATCTTTGTAAATAAACTTGATAAAGAGAATTCAGATTTTAATAAGGCGCTGGAATCGGTAACCAAGGCTTTTGGAAAGAACTGCGTACCGCTGGAATTTCCCATGGGCAAAGAAGATGCTTTTAAAGATACTGTATCCCTTTTGGACGCAGGCGCTTTAGAGAAACTCGAAGGCGCGGATAAAGAGACAGCCAAATCATACAGAGAGAAGCTTATAGAGGCGATTGCAGAGACGGATGATGCCCTTCTTGAGAAGTATTTAGGAGGCGAGGAACTTGGCAGTGATGAGTTGAAGACAGCCCTCAGGAAAGGCGTATGCCAGAACAAGGT
This sequence comes from uncultured Planctomycetia bacterium, assembly GCA_964492885.1. Taxonomy (GTDB): domain Bacteria; phylum Omnitrophota; class Gorgyraeia; order JABMRG01; family JABMRG01; genus CAZBMI01. The sequence continues at coordinate 6,444 of CAZBMI010000033.1, forward strand.
ATTCCCTGTTCTATGTGGTTCTGCCGCAAAAGAGACAGGCATAGGTTTGCTTACGCAGGCCATAGAGGATTTACTGCCTTCTCCGTCAGAAGCCGCGCCTGTGGCCGCAAAAGAAGAAGGGAAAGAGGAGCCTGTTACAGTTGAGCCTGAAAAGGACGCGCCGTTCTCCGCGCTTGTATTTAAATCCCTTATAGATCCTTTTATAGGCCAGCTTACTATATTCCGCGTATTTTCAGGTACATTAAAGAGTGACGGCTCTTTCTATAATGTAACCAAAGAGTGCAAGGAGAGATTCGGCCAGCTCTTTATCCTGCAGGGCAAAGAGCAGAAGGCTGTTTCAGAGGTATCTGCCGGAGACATTGCAGCTGTTGCAAAGCTTAAGGAGACACAGCTTAATGATACTATTGCTGCAGATGGCGTCAAGTTCAGGTTTGAGCCTGTTGCTATACCTGAACCCGCGATATCCCTTTCAGTAAAGCCAAAATCCCGGCAGGATGAAGAGAAGATAATGACGGCGCTGGCTAAGCTTACCAGCGAAGACCCTACTTTTAAATACTCCAGGAACCAGCAGACAAAAGAGCTGATTATATCCGGGCTTGGAGATATGCATCTTACTGTTATGGTAAATAAACTAAAAAGTGATTTTAAAGTGGATGTAGACCTTGGAATGCCCAAGGTAGCTTACAAGGAGACCATAAAGAAGAAGATTCAGATACAGGGGAAATATAAGAAGCAGTCAGGGGGGCGTGGACAATACGGTGATGTATGGCTTGAGCTGGAACCGCTTCCAAGGGGAGAGGATTTTGAGTTCGTAAATAAAATTGTAGGGGGTGTTGTGCCAAGGCAGTATATACCTGCTGTTGAAAAAGGTGTTAAGCAGGCCATGGAAGAGGGTGTTATTGCCGGCTACCCTGTTGTTGATATAAAAGTGACAATATATGACGGCTCATATCATACCGTGGATTCTTCTGAAATGGCCTTTAAAATAGCAGGCAGTATGGCCTTTAAGCAAGGAGCGCAAAAGGCAAGTCCTGTTCTTTTAGAGCCTGTTATGAATGTCGAGATAATAGTGCCTGAAGATGTCATGGGTTCTATTACGGGTGATATCAATTCCAGGCGCGGCAGGATAATGGGCATGGAGCCAAAAGGAAGCAATCAGGTGGTAAAGGCTCAGATTCCGCTTGCCGAGATGCTTAAATACGCGACAGAGCTGCGTTCGTTAACAGCAGGGCGCGGAGCATATCACATGGAATTTTCACATTACGAAGAGACGCCGGCTAAAACAGCGCAGGGTATAATAGCAAAATACCAGGAGTCGAAACAGGCTGAGAAAGAGGAATGATTTCGGTGATCGGTTTTCGGTTTACGGTTATAGGTAAAATTATTTAGTGTTTAGCATAATTATAAAACAGGGTGTGACAGGTGTCAGGACATAATAAATGGGCGAGCATAAAACATAAGAAGGCTGCGACAGATTCAAAGAGAGGCAAGATGTTTTCCAAGCTGGTAAAAGAGATTACGGTTGCCGCGCGCTCGGGCGGCGGAGACCCTGCCTCTAACCCGCGGCTTAGGGTAGCTGTCAACAAGGCTAAATCCGTTAATATGCCCGCGGATAATATTGACAGGGCCATAAAGAAAGGTACGGGAGAACTTCCGGGTGTAGTTTATGAAGAGATAGCTTATGAAGGATACGGCCCAAAAGGTATCGCCATAATAGCAGAGTCTCTTACTGATAACAAGAACAGGACAAGCGCTGAGATAAGGAATATATTTTCTAAAAAAGGCGGTAACATGGCAGGCTCAGGCAGTGTAAGCTGGATGTTTACAAAAAAAGGTTTTATAATGGTAGACGCCAGTAAGGCCGGCGAAGACGCTGTGATGTCATCAGCGCTTGAGGCAGGCGCAGAAGACATGAAGACAGAAGAAGGTATGTACGAGATTGCTACTTCTGTATCTGATTTTGAGAAAGTAAAAGAATCGCTTGAAAACTCCGGCATACCTATTGAATCAGCAGAGATAACCATGATACCAAGCAGTACTATAAAGCTCGAAGGCACTGACGCAAAACAGGTCTTGTCTCTTGTAGAGATGCTCGAAGACCATGATGATGTCCAGAATGTTTACGCGAATTTTGACATTCCTGACGAACTGATAAACGAGGAGTAATTCGGTTTTAGGTTATCGGCTGTCGGTTTTTGCCGAACGCCGAACACCGAACACCGAACACCGAAAATATGAAGATACTCGGTATAGACCCGGGGCTTGATGTTACGGGTTACGGGCTGATAGAGAATAAAGATAAGAAGGTATCCGTGCTGGAGGCAGGTATCATAAAGACGCTGTCGAAAGATGCGCTTGCTGACAGGATAAAGACAATATATTCACAATTAAGCGATATTATAATTTCTAACTCTCCCGATGTATGCGTGATAGAAAAGCTCTACTCGCACTATAAGCATCCTATGACAGCAATTCTTATGGGGCATGCCAGGGGCGTTGTCCTGTTCTGCTGCAGTCAGAACGGGGTGCGTATTGTTGAATATCCTGCAAAGACATCAAAGAAGGCAATAACCGGCAATGGAAACGCCACAAAACAACAGGTCCAGCGCGTGGTAGGCAAGATACTTAATTTGAGATTGACAGAAGAGCCTTTTGACCTTACTGACGCGTTGGCTCTTTGCCTTACCTATATATACCATTCTAAAAACAGCGCCCCGGAGGCTGTCGGAGTATGATTACGGCGATAAGAGGCAGACTCGTAAAAAAAGACAAGACAAGCGTTATGATAGACTCAAACGGCCTGATTTACGAAGTCCTTATACCTCTTACCGTATATAACGGCCTGAATAACGCCTCTTTGGACAGCGAGATATTTCTGTTTACCTTCCACTATTACGCTACAGACCCGGCTAAAAGTTTTCCGGTGCTGATAGGTTTCATAAACGAGGTGGAGAAAGAATTTTTTGAAAAGTTTATTACTGTCTCAGGCGTAGGCCCCAAGGCGGCGGTAAGGGCAATAAATAAGCCTATATCAGAGATAGCAAGAGCGATAGATAACGGTGACCTGAACTTCTTAAAATCCCTGCCCGGTATCGGAACGCAGAGGGCAAAGGAGATTATAGCCAAATTACAGAACAGAATAGGAAAATTTGCCCTGATACAGGATGGTTTTGTTTCAGGTAAAGCTTCCGAGGATAAGTCAGACATCAGAAACGAGGCCATGCAGGTACTTATTCAGCTTCAGTATAAGAAACAGCAGGCGGAAGATATGATAAACAAAGTCATGGAAAGAGACTCCGGTATCGCAACCAGCGAAGAACTTTTAAACCAGGTATACAAACAAAAGAGGAACCGGCCATGAGCAGGGCAAAAGAGTTTAAAGAAGACGCGAGACAGAAGATAATAACAAAAAGCGAGACCGACGAAGACCAGGTGCTTAACATATC
>CAZBMI010000034.1:0-9757 GCA_964492885.1 uncultured Planctomycetia bacterium
TGGCCATATCCCGCGATAACGGCCCTGAGCTTACCGAGGCGCTACACCAGATAGAGGAAGAGTCAAAGGCAATTACAGTATATATTGTCGACAGTTTTGGCGCGCTTTACCAGGAGTCTGCTGAAGAGCTTGTAAAGAGATTTAAGTCAATCCTCAAGACCAGGGAGGTCGGCTTTCACGGGCATAACCACCAGCAGCTTGCCTTCGGAAACACCATAGAAGCCATTATACATGATGCGAATTTTTTAGACGCTACCATATACGGCATAGGAAGGGCTGCCGGAAACTGCCCCCTCGAACTGCTTATAGGTTTTCTTAAAAACCCAAAATTTGATATAAGGCCGGTGCTTGATATTATATCAAAAGAGTTTATCCCGCTTCGTAAGAAGATAGAGTGGGGCTACATAATACCATATGCCATCTCCGGCATGATGAACGAACACCCCAGGGCGGCCATGGCTCTAAGGCAGACTGACCAGAAAGAAAATTACAAAGAGTTTTACGAGGACCTGGTAGGAACCGATACTGACTAGTATCAATTCTATATGGATATCCCGAGGTTTAAAAAACTCCCCATAATGGCTATACTCCGCGGCATAGAGGCCGGATCGATTGAACCTCTTTTTGAGGCAATACTTCAAGCCGGCCTTAACGCTATCGAGATTACAATGAATACTCCGGGCGCTGCCTCGATAATCAAGAAAGCTGTCCGGGCTGCCGGCAGCAATGCCTCAATAGGCGCCGGAACAGTACTTTCCTTAAAAGATATGTATTCCGCGCTGGATGCCGGCGCAACTTTTATCGTATCGCCCTGCCTTATAAAAGACGTTGCTTCATATTGCCTGAAAAATTCAATACCAATCTTTCCGGGCGCGTTAACGCCGGAAGAGGTATATATCGCCTCGGAATCCGGAGCAGCAATGGTAAAGGTGTTTCCGGCAAAATGTTTTGGGCCTGCCTATTTCAAAGAGCTTAAAGGCCCGTATAACAACATAGACCTCCTTGCCTGCGGCGGCGTAACAGCAGAAAACATAAAATCCTATCTTAATTCCGGAGCCTCTGCGGCGGCATTCGGAAGCAGTATCTTTAAAAAAGAATGGCTCGGGCAGGGGGATTTTAAAAGTATCTCCGCCAGAATCACCCGGCTTATCAGAGCCATAAGCGGGTAGAATAATGTCAGATGTAGTAGTTATAGGAGCAGGCCCGGCAGGCATGCTTGCGGCAATAAGAGCCGCAAGCACGGGTAATACTGTTACTCTTGTTGAAAAAAACGACTCTATGGGCAAAAAGCTCCTTTTAAGCGGCAAAGGCAGGTGTAATCTTACCAACATATGCGATATCAGGGATTTTCTGCAACGCTTTTCAGGAAACAGCGATTTTTTGCGCGACGCGTTCAATGTATTTTTTAATACCGAGCTTATATCGTTTTTTAAGGAACAGGGGGTAAGGTTAAAGACAGAAAGGCAGAACAGGGTATTTCCTGTTTCTGACTCATCAACAACAGTTCTTAATGCCCTAAAAAGAGCCCTTAAAGCTAACAAGGTAAATATACTGCTAAACAGAAGGGTACGCAGCATAGAGGCAGAAAAGTCCCGGGTAAAGGCTGTTATTCTTGATAATAAAAAGTTTTTGAGCGCGGAAAAGGCCGTACTTGCGACAGGCGGGGCAACCTACTCATTTACAGGTTCATCAGGCGACGGCTATAATATAGCAAAAGCTTTAGGCCATTCCGTAACAGCTATAAAGCCCGGCCTCGTTCCCTTAAAGGCCGAACAGCCGTATGTAAAAAGGCTTGAAGGCCTGTCTTTAAGAAATATACAGCTTAAGTTCTTTGGCAAAAAAAAGTCATTAAGATCAGGTATTGGCGAGCTTCTTTTTACTTCTTCCGGAGTTTCAGGGCCTCTTGTCCTTACATTAAGCGGCAGGGCGCTGGATATACTTGAGGACGAAGGCAAGCTTATACTTGAGATAGACCTGAAACCGGGGCTGACCAGGGAGAAACTGGATTTAAGGTTTCGGAGAGAGATTAAAAACTATCCTAAAAAAGGTATCAGAAATATACTGAAGAGCTTACTGCCCTCAAGGATGACGGGAGTGTTTATTGATATTACAGGCATAGACCCTGACAGAAAAGCTTCGCAAATAACCCGTAACGACAGGGCAAGACTTTTAGGCCTGTTTAAAGCTATGCGCTTTGACATAACAGGCCCCACAAATCCTGACAAAGGCATGGTAACACGCGGAGGGGTACCCCTTAAAGAGATAGACCCAAAAACAATGGAATCCAGACTGGTAAAGGGTTTGTATTTCGCAGGCGAGATAATAGACATAGACGCTGATACGGGCGGCTTTAACCTGCAGGCAGCCTTCTCTACGGGGTATTTAGCAGGTTCCTGAAAAAAGAAAGCAAAGGAGGAAGATGATGAAGGCCGGATTAAGGATTATTCTGAAGGCTGTAAAAGATATATTTATCCCGTTTGTTACCTGCGTTACGCTCATATTATTCAAGACGGGTTATCAGGAGAATTTTCCGGAGTTAATACCTTCTACCCTAAAGGGCCCTATAAATAAAATGCTCCTTACGATAATAGCCTTTACCATAGGCTTTTTGGCGCAGAGAATATCAGGTACCGTAATATTCTGGTACGGCATGACAGTCGCGAAGGCAACTGCTACAAAACTCGATAATGAGCTTATACCCCTATTGAGCAAGAGCGTAAATATATTAATATGGGTCATAGTCCTTATAGCCATACTCCCGATATACGGGATAAATGTAACTGCCCTGATAACGGCAATAGGCGTAAGCTCGCTTGCTATCGCTCTGGCGGCAAAGGATACCATATCCAATATAATAGCCGGCTTTCTCATTCTGATAGACAGGCCTTTTCGGCCGGGAGACAAGATAAAAATACCTTCCGGCGAGGTAGTCACGGTTGTTAACATAGGAATCAGGAGAACAACATTTCTCTCGGAAGAGAAATTCATGATTATAGTACCGAATACAGACTTAAGCAGTAACAAGATAATAAATTTTACATACGGCGAGGAGCTTGAGCAGGACACAAGATAAGCGGGCGCGTGAAGGCTATAAGCTTTAAGCCATAAGATTTTTTTACTGAACCGTCTTGAGCTTTTGCTTATAGCTTACAGCTTATATATTAAAATCTCAAAATTATGGAGGCAATAAAATGGAAATAGCGGGTTTAACATTACTGGCGATATTCAGCATCGTGGGTTTTCTCGCAATATTTTTTACGACTTTCGGTACGCTGATTATACTCTCAGGCGCTGTCATATACGCTGCCATGACAGGCTTTTCCGTTTTTGGAACGGACGCGCTTATCATGCTGTTACTGCTCTATCTATGCGGCGAAGTAATCGAATACGTTTTTGTCATTATAGGCGCTAAAAAATTCGGCGCTTCAAACGCGGCAACAGCAGGCGCTATAGCAGGCGGCATAGCAGGCGCTGTCGCTGGCGCTACATTTTTAGGTATAAGCCTGATAGCCGGGACCTTTCTCGGCATATTTCTGGGCGCCTTTCTTGTAGAGCTTTTACTTCACAGGGACCTTGTAAAATCCGTAAAAGCAGGCGCGGGCGGGGTAATAGGCAGGGTCGGCTCAGTGGTTGTTAAGGTGCTGATTGCTATCGCGATGTTCTGGATAATGTTCGCAAAAATAGTAATTTAAGGGGGGTGTTATGTTATTATTTATAATAGGATGGTTATGGGTTGTCACAGGTGTCATATTTCTGATATGGCCGGGTATATTAAAAAAACGCATACAAGGCAAAAGCAATAAGATAATAAAGAGGTACCTGTTCGCAATAGCTCTCTTTATCGCCGCCGGCCTTATCTCAATAGGCATGGAGATACAGATATTGATTATCAAAGTCATTGTCATCCTGATAGGCCTCGCGGCTGTCATAAAGGGCGTTCTTATGCTGCGCTCAAAAGCAGCCGGAGCTATAGTTGAATTTTTAAAAAACAAGCCATCATACCTGTTCAGGCTCTGGGCACTCATACAGGCTATTGCGGGAGCGCTCATACTCTTATTGCGTTAAGTATTGATATGCGCACAAAATTGTGATAGAATAGTTTATCATTTAACCGAAAGCGCAGATGAAACCTTTTAATATAGCGCTTTTAGCGCTGGTCATATTTATAATCACAAAACCCGCTTACAGCCTGCGGCCTGATAAGCCTAACCTGTATAACAGGTTCAGGAAAGAGAAACTGGTAAAGGTCTTTATCCTGCCCGCGGAGAACCTCTCAAAAAGTGATAAACCCGATGCAAAAGGGCTTGTCCGGGAATTAGCGGATGCTCTTGAAAAACGAAAAAGTATCAATTTCGATGTTGTAGACGAACGCGGAAACTCTGATATAACGATAGGCTGTAACATAACAGTGTTTCTCTGGTCAGAGGATGACCCTATAGATCTATTAGTCGGCACCTACGGTATCGCCTATGACATGTTAACAAGCGAGAATTACGCTTATCAGGAAGCGCTCTTTACGGTTACTGATACAAAAGAAGCCGAAGTCTTATGGGAAGAGAAACTCAAGATAGACCTTACGCAGGGAGAAATGACAGAAGAAAAGAGCATACCTCTAATCAACAAAAAAACCGTGAAGGTATTCATACGTGACTGTTTCAGCCGTTAACAAAAAGGGGTATTTGTGGAGACATATAAGACCATACTCAACAGAAGGTCAATCAGAAATTTCCAAAGCCGCAGAATCGATATAAAGCTTTTAAAGCGCATGGTAAACTGCGCGAGGCTTGCCCCGTCAGCGGCAAATATACAGCCTTTGGAATACCTTGTTATAACATCAAAAACCCTTTGCAGTGAAGTCTTTAAACATCTTAAATGGGCAGGATACATCACGCCCCAAGGTAATCCAGACCCGGGCTGCGAACCGGCAGCGTATATTATCATATTAATCAGCAAGAAAAAGGTATCCCACTCCCTGGTAAAGAGGGATGAGAAGGGCATCAGGTTCTCTTTTACGCCTGACCTGCGTGATGTAGGGGCTGCTGCGGAGAATATAATGCTCTTTGCCCAGTCCAGAAAAATAGCAACCTGCTGGCTGGGCGCCATAAACAAGCATGGCATAAGAAAGGCCCTTGCTATACCCAAGCACCTTGAGATAGATTCTGTTATTGCCATGGGGTATCCGAAGATGAAGTCTATGCCCGCGAAATACAAAGGTTCTGTAAAATATTACCTTGATAAAAAAGGGATTCTTCGTGTCCCGAAAAGGCCCCTTAAGAATATAATTCATATAAATAAGTTGACACAGTAGTTCTTTTGTAGTAGTATCGTTATACGCAAAAAAACAAGGGAAGATAATGGATTTTGATAATACACCTTTTAACAACCAGATGAACCCGCAGGATATAATCAACGCCGGCAAGAAGAAAATCCCGGATATGATGAAATTCGTGCCTATTGTCATAGCGGCTATACTGCTTGTGGTATTTCTGGCATCAAGCCTGTATTCAGTAGGCCCTGATGAAGTGGGTGTTGTAAGGCGCTTCGGCAAGTACGTGCGTACTACAAACCCCGGCCTCCATGTAAAGATACCTTTCGGCATTGAAAAGGTAAATAATGTAAAGGTAAAGTATATCTTTAAGGAAGAGTTCGGCTTCAGGACAATAAAACCCGGCGTTGTTTCGCGTTATTCCCAGAAACAGTATTTTGATGAATCGCTCATGCTTACAGGCGACTTAAACGTCCTTGTAGTCGAGTGGATAGTGCAGTTTAAGGTTAAAGACCCTGTCAAGCTTCTTTTTAACATAAGAACCCCCCGGGACACGATAAGGAATATATCCGAGGCTGTAATGAGGCAGGTTGTCGGTGACTACTCAGGAAGCGAGGCCCTTACCACAAGAAGGGCTGGGCTCAACATAGCTGTTCAGGAAAAACTCCAGGGGGTACTTGACAGTTATGACATCGGCGTACAGATTGTAACCCTAAAATTACAGGATGTAAACCCCCCTGACCCTGTTAAACCGTCATTCAATGAGGTAAATGAGGCAAAACAGGAACGCGAGAAGGTCATAAACCAGGCGTGGGAGGCTTACAACAAGGCTATTCCCGCCGCGCGGGGCAAAGCGGAAAAGACCATAAAACAGGCCGAAGGTTACGCGTTAAACAGGGTAAATGAGGCTAAAGGTGACGCGGCAAAGTTTACCTCCATCTGGCAGGCGTATAAAGACGCTAAAGAGGTTACAAGGAAACGCCTGTACCTGGAGACCATGCATGAGATAATTCCCAAAGCAGGAACTAAATACATAGTTGACCCAAGCCAGCAGGGCATACTTCCTCTTTTAAGGCTTGGGGAAAACAAGGACGCAGTAAATGAATAAACTGACATATATAGCCGCCGGCATAGCCATTGTAGTTATACTGCTTTTCGGAAGCGGGGCTTTATACACAATAGACCAGACGCAACAGGTGGTAATAACGCAGTTTGGTAAGCCCATAGGGGAACCTGTAACAGAAGCGGGCCTGCATATAAAGGTACCGTTTATCCAGCACGCGCATTACTTTGACAAGAGGATACTGCAGTGGGACGGAGACCCTAACCAGATCCCCACAAAGGATAAGCGCTATATATGGGTTGATACAACAGCCCGCTGGCGCATAAAAAACGCCCTAAAATTCCTGGAATCAGTTAGTAATGAGACAGGAGCGCACGCGAGGCTTGATGATATTGTGGATTCAGCTACAAGGGACTTTATCACTAACCACAAGCTCGTCGAGGCTGTAAGAAACACCAACCGTATACTTGATAAAGAAGCGGTTGTTGACTTAAGCAGAGACCCTGACGCAGTCGCGATGGACGAGGAATTAGAGAGAATAAACATGGGAAGAGAGGCTTTAACCCGCGGCATACTTGCCGAGGCATCGAGAATAGTTCCTCAGTACGGCATAGAGCTTATTGACGTGCGCATAAAACGCATAAATTACGTAAGCGAGGTCCAGACAAAGGTATTTGAAAGAATGATATCAGAGAGAAAACGCGCTGCCGAAAGATACCGTTCGGAAGGACAGGGTAAAAAGGCGGAGATAGAAGGCCAGATGTTAAAAGAACTCAACCAGATAAAATCAGAGGCTTACAAGATAGCCGAACAGAAGAAGGGCGAGGCTGACGCAGAGGCGATCAACATATACGCTTCCTCATATAACCAGGACCCTGAATTTTACGGTTTTACAAAAACCCTGGACACATACAAGGATACTGTAGATAAGAACACCGTAATGATACTCAGTACAGACAGTGATTATTTTAAATACCTGGAAAAGATTGACAAAGAGTAGTTTTTAAAAAAGCCTGACCGCAATGACACACGCCGCAAAGCTGTAAGAGGTACTTCAAGTTTTGCGGTTTTCGTCTTTGCGGTAAATACATAATCCAATACGCTCGTTCAACTGTCATTGCGAGCAAAGCCCCGAACCAAATTTAATAAAATTTGGTTCGGGGCAAAGCGAAGCAATCCCAAACAGATGAAAAAAGTAGAATTAGCATCTCCGGCTGGTGACTGGTGCTCCCTGCATAGCGCAATCGCCTCCGGCGCGGACAGCGTATATTTCGGCGTAAAAGGGCTTAATATGCGCGCGAACGCGCAGAACTTCGACATCTTAGAGCTTAATAGAGTAATGGAGCTTCTGCATAAGAACAAAAAGAAAGGCTATCTCGCGTTAAACACCATCATATATAACAACGAGCTGGGTAAGGCATCCGGGATATTAAAACGCGCTAAAACCGCTAAAGTTGACGCAATAATATTATGGGATACAGCTGTCCTGTCAATGGCAAAAAAGGCAGGGCTTAATATACACGTATCCACCCAGGCAGGTGTTTCCAATTTTGAATCTTTTAAATTTTATGCCCGATTAGGCGCTAAGAGAATAGTCCTTGCAAGGGAATGTTCCCTGAAAGATATAAGGGATATCGCGAAAAAGGCAAAGCAGGAAAAGCTCGGATGCGGTATTGAATGCTTTGTCCACGGGGCTATGTGCGTAAGCATATCAGGCAGATGTTTTTTATCCCACCACGCATTCGGAAAATCGGCAAACAGGGGCGAGTGCTTACAGCCATGCAGGAGGATGTTCAGCATAGAAGACATTGACAGAGAATCCTGCTATACCATCGGAAGTGATTATATATTAAGTCCGAATGACCTGTGCACAATAAGTTTTCTGGATAAGCTGATAAAAAGCGGGCCTGCCGCGCTGAAGATAGAAGGAAGAAACCGCCCGGCTGAATATGTAAGAGAAACCACACTCTGCTACAGAGAGGCTATAGACGCATACTATAAAAATTCCTTAACCACGGCTTTGAAAAAATCCCTGTTAAAAAAGCTTAAGGGCACTTATAACAGGGGTTTTGAACAGGGGTTCTACCTTGGTAAACCCGGTAAACTTGGCGGCAGCGTGCAAAAGAATTACGAAAAGACCTACATAGGAGAGGTAAAGAAATTCTATAAAAAGATAAGCGTTGCCGAGGTTCTTATAAGAAAAGGCCCGTTGAAAATAGGCGATACCATACTGGTTACAGGAAAAAACATACCTGCTACGCGCTCTGTTGTAAAAGAGATGGAAAAGGACCACAAACCGATAGAAGTAGCTGAAAAAGGAGCCCGCGTTGGAATAAAACTCGCCGAAAGAGCCTATCCGAATAACAAGGTATACCTGTTCAGTTAAACTATAAAAAAATATACCCGCTTGACAAGGTTTGATTTATATTGTATCCTATCACCTCAACTCAACAATAAAAACGCATGGTAAGAATCTTACCAGCAAGCACGAAGGAGGAGAAATGCCGTACGACAGCAGTCTTGACGAACAGTTGTTCGCGAAATCATTTGATACAAATAACGGACGCCTGACAGTCAGCATCTATTCATACAATGGCGGGCAGAAGAAGATCCAGATATCGAGAGAAACAAGGGATAAGATGGATAACCTCAAATTCGCCAAGCTTGGACGTGTTTCAAAAGATGAGGCAGAGTCACTGATACCTGTTCTCCAGGAAGCCATTAGCAGCATGTCTTAAAAGCGCGGTTACAGCGCTCTGTGAAAAAAACAGGTAATATTGATGGCAAAGAATTCCATGTATCTCTATGGCAAGAATTCGGTATCGGAACGCCTTGAGGCAGACCCGAAAAGCATTAAAAATATATACTTTCAGGAAAACTTCAAGGACAGGCACATTATAAGCCTGGTAAAGTCTTTAAGCATACCCTGCAGGCATGTGAGGGAAAAGGAGCTCTGCAGGATAAAGCGCGCTGACAGGCTGCAGGGTATTGTCGCAGAGGTAGAAAGATTTAAGTATGCTGAATTTGACCGGCTCTTAAGCAGTGAGAACAGCAAGACAACACTGGTATTTCTTGATAATGTAATGGATCCCCATAACCTGGGCACTATCATCAGGACAACGTCCTGTTTGGGCGGTTTCGCGATAGTAATACCAAGGCATTCCAGCTGCGAGGTAAACGATACTGTAATGCACGTGGCATCAGGCGGCGAAAACTACACGCCTGTATCATTAGTCAGCAATATACTAAACGCGATTTCAAGGGCAAAGCAGAAGGGCTATTGGATAGCGGGCACGGTTGTCGAAAATGGCGATGACCTGCAAAGCTCCAAGCTTCCGTCTCCGTTAGCTATAGTCTTAGGTTCCGAAGGAAAAGGCATTAAGCCGGCTGTAGAAACACACTTTGCCCTGAAGCTGACACTTAGAATG
>CAZBMI010000035.1:0-9716 GCA_964492885.1 uncultured Planctomycetia bacterium
GCCCCGCCTTCTTAAACCCGATATCGTAGGCATCCTGGGATCATCCCAGCCGTTTACATATCCCCCTTTTACAAGCTCTATGAGCCTGCGCTTGCTTAAAACAGTATAAGCAAGGTTAAGGCGCGCAAATTCTATCTGCCGGGGGTGGTATGCCTCAAGCGCGTCAAGAAACCAGTCATACAAGAGTCGGTTATTCTCAAATTCCAAAGTGCATACAGAATGGGTTATACCTTCTATTGAATCTGACAAGCAGTGCGCGAAATCATACATAGGGTATATGCACCATTTACCGCCTGTCCTGTGGTGGTGTTCTCTCTTTATGCGGTATATCGTCGGGTCTCTCATAGCGATATTAGGATGCAACATGTCTACCTTGGCCCGAAGAACTTTTGCCCCGTCCTCAAACTCTCCGTCTTTCATGCGCCTGAATAAGTCTATATTCTCTTTTATCGCCCTGCCGCGGTAAGGGCTCTCCTTTCCCGGAGCTGTTAATGTCCCCCGATACTCCCTTATCTGCTCAGGGCTTAAATCACACACATAGGCCTTGCCCTTTTTTATAAGCTCAAGCGCGAATTCGTACAGCTTATCAAAATAGTCTGAGGCGTAAAAGAGTCTATCCCCCCAGTCAAAACCCAGCCATTTAACATCCTCTTTTATGGATTCGACATACTCGAGCTCTTCCCTGCTCGGGTTGGTATCGTCAAAACGCAGGTTACACTTGCCGTCGTATTGCAGGGCAAGCCCGAAATTCAGGCATATAGACTTGGCATGCCCGATATGCAGGTACCCGTTGGGCTCGGGAGGAAAGCGCGTGCAGACATTTCCCCGGTACTTGTCAGTATCCAGGTCATTGTCTATTATCTCTGTTATGAAATTCGATAATCTCTTTTCATCCATAATTGTGTAAGAGTATCATATTTCGCGTTAAAAGTAAAGTAGGCATGCCTAAAGGGGCAGGCAGCCGGGAGGATTAAGCGAAAAAGGTATCTTTTATTAGCCATTGGAAAAGTGCTGAGATTGCTTCCTCGCTTACGCTCCTCGCAATGACGAACGTCATGTCATTGCGAGGCCTGCAAAGCCCCGTACCAAATATAAAATTTGGTTCGGGGTAAAGCAGGCCGCGGCAATCTCAAACAATTATTTTACTCAACATTCTCAGTCTCTTGTTCATCAACCGCTGATATGAGCGTTTCGGTGACAGTCATCTGTGCCCTGAGAATCTCGGACTTGTCTGTAGCAGGGTTTAAATAAAAGTCTCTTACCCTGTAAAGCCTTTCTGATGACTCAAGCTGGTACATAAAATCCATGAGAAAGTTGATTTTCGACTCGGTAGTCAGCTCAACAGAAAATTTCTTATAAGGATAAGCCTTTTTGGTGTTTCCGACTTTGACATCCTTGAGCTTGACAGAGGCCTTTCTGGCTATTGATTCTATATCCGAAAGAAGCCTGGACTTCTCCTCGCCGTCTGAAACAGCCTGAGTTATATTCTGGGTATATTCTTTATGCTCATCGACAATAGACTCCTCCCGCTGGAGTATTTTGAGCGATTTCTGCAGTTTTCTCTCCTGTATGATAATCTGCTTGTTTAAGTTCTCTATCTTATTCAACATGGGCCGTATAACTATCCTGTCGAAAAAGACGGCCATAATAACTACGCTGGAGGCGTAAAATATATAACGTTCCCTCTTGGAAAACTTCGATAAAAGGTTACCCATTATTAATCCGAGAACTCCTCTGTATAACTGCTGTCAAGCATTGACAGGGCGTCTTTGATGTCTGCCTCTAAGGGGCATATAATCTCAAATTCGGTCATATCTTTGCCGTCAATCTTTCTTGTGGTAACAAACTTTGTTTTTACATCCTGAAAATATCTTGACTCCTCCAGCGAATTGACGAATTTGAATATCTCAGACATCACCTTGGAGGTGCCGCGTATAATAAGCCGGTCTTTTCCCGTAAAGCGTATCGAGGTAAGGTATATATCAGGCAGTATCGCCTTGTGTTTTTCATATATAAAGTTAAGCGATAAGTTCCTTATCCTGTTTCTCTGTTTTACGCTATCAGTCTCGTCAAGCATCTTATTCAACGCGTCAACCTTATCCTGAACCTTAGATACACCCTCTTTTAACTCCCTTAAGTACTGCTCCTTGGTATATAACCTGCCTAAAAATATGCTCGATGCCGTCGCCAGGATAAAGGCAAGATATATGCCGAAAAAATAGAGGTCCCTTCCTTTTTCCTTTACGCCTTTTTCTATCTGGAGCTCGGGAGGTATCAGGTTTATCTTCTGCATGGAAGGCTCGAGCGCGAGCCCGAATAAGCCGGATACAGAGACCTCTTTTGACATATCGTTGTAATCCCCCTGGCAGACCTCTGTTAAGTTTATATTCTGCTTCTGCGCTATTACATCTACCGGAAGGCCTACGACAGCCTTTAATACGTCTTTTTTCAAGCCCGATATGAGTTTTTCGGCGCCTGTTATTACAATCCCCGATATCTCCTCGTTTATCATCTCGCTGTGGTAGGCGTATATTGAATGGTTTATCTCCTCTATAAATTTACCCTGCCATTTATCAAGCGCGTCTGCTGACTGGAGGGCTCCTATCGATATATTCCTGCAGAATATTATATTATCCTTGAATATAACGGTAAAATCACTCTTATCATAATCTATGTCAATAAGCGCGTAAGGGGCTTGATAAACTTCCTCGCCGGAGGCGAGGCCATGCCAGGCAAACAGCCCTTCAGAACTTAAGGCAATCTTGTCTGTGCTTAAATCCGCCTTTTCGAGCACCTTAAGATAGGGCCTTATGACATCCTGGTGCACTATTACCAGCAGTATTCTGCTGTAACCTTCCGCATTAGTACTTACTATGTCGTAATTATAGATAATCTCCTCTTTCGCGAAAGGCGTCTGCTTGCCTATCTGCAGTTCCACCATGTCCTTGACTTCGGAAGGGTTTACGGAAGGAAGTTCCAGGTTTTTGATAACCGCCTGCTGGTGCGGTATTGATACCGTGAGAAAATCCGGGTTTATCTTTAATTTCTTAAGCCTGCCGCTTATTTCATCGTAAAATTTATCCTTTGAAGAGGAATCTATCTTTGCAACAGTTATACCCGTTATCTTGTTGACCTTTCTTAACGGCTGGGCCTGCACTATCTTGAGCCAGCTTCCGTCTATCTCCAGCACGGTTGTTATCTTTTTCTGTCCTCCGAATGAAAATTTCATGCTAAATTCCTAATCATAAAATCGCTGTTACATTCATGTGTCATTCTGAGGGAGCGCCTGACCCGTACCAAATTTCATATTTGGTTCGGGGTAAGCGACTGAAGAATCTAAATGTCTGGATTCTTCGCGCTTCGCCCGGTTATAAATTTTGCTGATATTAACTTTGCATATAAATTTATAACGGGGCTTCGTGCTCAGAATGACTCCTGCTGATTTTTCACTCCTTGCCCTCAGGATGACAGGCTACTCGCACCAGTAAAGCATCTTTGGGCTGCTTGCCGGAGAAATTTCAAATACAGCTGTTATAGTGCCCCTGAAAACCCTCTCGCCCTTTTTAAGAATTCCCGTTGAAATCACCCTGAAAACATCAGACTTAACAGTAAGAAAATTCGCGGATGTAAGATTATTAATCTCTTCGGCCTCTTCGGTAAACAGCGAGCCTATCTCCCGTATGGCAGAGACGGTGGTAAAAATATTATCGTCTTCTGTCCCGTCTATCTCGTCATCGCCTCTTCTGTATTCCACAACACGCCCGGCAAGCTCCTCGCTTAAGCCTGCCGCGCAAAGCGCGCGCTGGGAGGCGGTATTTATGTTAAGTTTTCCGTCACCGTAAACAGTTATGACATCGGATATCTTTGTAAATATAGAAGGAGTCATGCCCTTTACCATAAGCAGTTCTTCAGCAACCTGGAAATCATCGTCCTTGCACGGATACGCCTTGTCAAGCCCTTCGTAAAAATCACTCTCAGCCCCTTTAGGCGAGGTTATTACATCGCGGTCTCTCCAGTCCACAACCGCCTGGGCAATATCAACAGCTTCTTCTGATTCCACGTCCGCGCCATTTACAAACAGGCTCTCTAAAACCCCGAGCGGAGCTTTATTGATATTTATCCTGCCGGATTCATCCATAAGGCCGTAAATCATCTCCTGCCGGGATTCGGAATCAACTGTGTTATCGGCAGGCTCATATCCGACGCTTATATATCCGCTGCCGAAAGCTATCTCTTTAAAAAAATCACTGCTGTTGGACCATTCCTCGTTTAGCGCCGTATAGCCGGCTTCCTCGTCTAAATTGCACCTTACTATAGCCTGCTCTATTCCTGCCTTTGCGAGATAATAAGTCTTTAACCTGTCCTGTATATGTGACGCCAGATGCAGCTGGGTTGATACGCTATAGCCAAGGCCTACAACAAAAATCGTAAGAAAACTCAGCGTCCACAGCGTGAGAATCAATATACTCGCGGTTTTGGTTTTTGCAATCATAACAACCATCGTGTGTCGCCCCAGAGAGCGCGCGTCTGTCATTCTGAGGAGAGGCAAAGCCTCGACGAAGAATCTAAACGGGGCTTTGCGCTCAGGATAACATTCATGTATCATTCTGTTGTTTGCGAAACAGTATTTCCAAAGTCAATTTTCTGTTCTCCGGTGCCTATAGGAATGAATATCACCTGGTTAAAATCATCCTTGCGCGCGGCTTTCTTCTTAAAAGATATCTCCAGGCTTATTGCCTGAGGAATTGTATCCTGCTCATCCTCTTTCCAGTCATCTTTCCAGTCATACGCGCCCGTGGCATTATCAAGATAACAGTAGCTTACTGCCAGAGAGTCCACATCGGAAATCAGTATCTCTGCCTCATCAAGCTCTTCCTCCATAAGAGACTCCGCGAAAGTCTGCTCTTTCCTGCAAAAGGCGTCTTCGCCGCTGTCATAAAAATACGCTATCCTTCCTACCTCGGAATATTCTTCAACAGCATCATCGTATGACCTTCCCTCTATAAGGCCCGGAAACATAACCGATTCCTCTGTGCCCTCAAAAGGAATGCCTTCAAATTCAAAGGTATTCCTTACGTCCCTGGCTATCTTCTCCGAAAGAATCCTTATATTCTTAGCGTAAGATTTATTATCATTTCCCCTGCGCCAGGCGTTTAAACCATTGGCGAATACAGAGTATATAGCGGCTCCTACCAGTGAAAATATGGTAACACTTACGAGAATCTCGATAAGCGTAAAAGAGTTTCCGTAGTTAAGCGCGCCCTTACTCTTGTTCATATCTTCTCATAAGCGTATCCAGCAGTACTACGCCTTCTCTCTTTCCTTCCCTCCATGATAAAGAAGCGCTTACCTTGCTGAGCACATCTTCCTCACCTTCAAAAGAGTCTCCCTCATACCATGTAAAAGGGCTTACCTGCGCTTTCCATTCACACTCTAAATTTTCAAAATCAAAATCATCGCTTAAGCCGCTGGCAAAAGAATCCCAGTCCTCTTTTGCCTTTATCTGCATCTGCGCCATCATGTTTTCAGCTGCCAAAGTTGCCTTCAGGTTGTCTTTTGAAATACGCAGTATATTCAGCGAATGGGCAAGGGCCTGCAGTATTAAAACAAGGGCTATCGACAGGATAGCTACACTGAGCATAACTTCAACCAATGTAAATGCTTTTTTCATGCTTTTTTTAATCTGGTATCCTATAGATGAGATTGCTTCGGCACTTTGTGCCTCGCAATGACAGGCGTTGTCATTGCGAGTCCGCCATAGGCGGACGCGGCAATCTCAGCTTGCGTCTACTTCTTCCAGTTGGTAACGTCGTCAGTGCCTTCTACGCCGTCCGGGCCTAAAGAGTAAAGGTCATAATCGCCGCCGTGAGAAGGAGGATATTTATATTTGTATTCATTGCCCCAAGGGTCTATAGGCTCTTTCTTTATATAAGGCCCGTTCCAGCTCCTTGACCCTCCCGGGTTAGAAAGAAGTGCCTGCAGGTTAGATGGATACTTTCCGTTATCCAGTTCGTAAAGGTCAAGGGCAAGGGGTATGTTTGAGCTGATATCTGACTTTGCTATGGATATCTTCGCCTTTTCGGTACGGCCTACAAGCCTGGGCACTATCATTGCCGCCAAAGCGCCGAGAATTACCACTACTAATAACAATTCTATCAGCGTAAAAGCCTTTTTGCCAAATCTGCATGTTATCATATAACTCTCCTGTTTTTCGTTTGGGATTGCTTCGGTCGTTTACCCCGAACCAAATTTAACAAAATTTGGTTCGGGGCTTTCGCTCCCTCGCAATGACAAAGCATAAGTCATTGCGAGCAAAGCGAAGCAATCTCAGACATGTAATTTAACTAACTCCGAAATTGAGCTGGAAAATCGGCAGAAGCATCGCGAAGACAATAAACCCGACTATGATACCCGTTACAAGAATTATCGCGGGCTCGAGGAGAGAAGTAATTACCTTTGTGGCCTTGTCTATCTCGCGTTCATAGAAATTGGCTATATCCAGCAATGCCTCTTCCAGATTTCCGCCTTTTTCCCCTACAGCAAGCATGTTCGTCATAAAGCGCGGAAACCAGTCTGATTTTTTCATGCTCTGCTCAAGGGACATTCCGTCTATTATGTTCTTGTGCACTTTTTCGAGCTCAAGTTTAAATAACTCGTTATCAACTGTCGGTATAGTTATCTTTATTGCCTGCAATATAGGTATGCCGTTTACGAGCAGAAGTGAAAAGGTGCGGCAGAATCTCGCTATGAGAGTCTTCTTTATAAAATCCCCCGCAAGCGGTGCCTTTAACTTAAACCTGTCTATGATTATCTTTTCGCTTTTGTTTCTGCCCGAACGCTTTATAAAGAATATTACTGACGCGCCTGCGATAGCTATCCAGTACCAGTAATTTCGTATGAGATTACTTAAAGACAGCAGTAATCTCGTAGGCAGCGGCATTGCCTGGCCCATATCGCTGAATAGAGATACCATTTTGGGTATGACAAAGACAAAGAGAGCCAGGATTGTGCATGCCCCTACCACCATTATAAAGGCCGGGTATGCCAAAGCGGAAACCACCTTGTTCCTGAACTCTTCCTCCTTGTTCCTGAAATCCGCAAGCCTTATCAGGGTATTTTCTAAAACACCCCCTGCCTCTCCGGATTCTATCATATTCACATAAAACACGGGAAAGACCTTCGGGTATTTATTCAGGGCATACGATAAAGTATTGCCGTCTCTTACCTCCTTCTGGATATCCACTATTATAGTCTTCAGGGCAGGGCTGTCTATCTGCTCGTGGAGCACCTCTATTGCTTCTAAAATAGGCACTTTGGATTTAATCAAACTGGAGAGCTGTTCTATGAATATAGTAAGGTCTTTTCCTTTTACCTTGCCCGGCAGCACGGGCTGTTTCTGCCCCTTAGGGCTGCTGTCTTCCTTATCACTGGGCTTTCTTACGGGGGTTTCGCTCGCGGCTGGCGCAATACTGATAGGCACATAACCCATCTGGCCTATTTTGTCAACAGCGGATTCCTTGCTATCAGCCTCGACCGTCCCCTTTACTACCTCTTTAGGGCCTTTTTTTGCCTCGTAATTAAATGTACTCATGCCTTTTCAGCCAATACAAAAAGTTCGTTTGCTTCGGTCCTCGCCACGCCGTTTTTTATCTTTATGGAATGCCTGTCATCAACATTGATTGCCCCCTGCTTAAGGCACGCCAGCATCGACTGGTGAAAATCCATTACAGAAAGTTCACCCTCCTGCCCCGGCAATATTACGCATGAGGCCATATCCTTTAAGATAATCTCTGTTGTCTTTATGTCAACAATCGATACATTGAACATGCATTTCCAAGTGTCTATGGGGTCAGGTCTTGAACATTTGACTTAACATCTCTGTCATTCTGAGCGCCTGCCCCGTACCAAATTTCATATTTGGTTCGGGGCCAGCCCCTTTGTCATTCTGAGGAGAGGCAAAGCCTCGACGAAGAATCTCAACGTTAGATTCTTCACTTCGCCCCGTTACAAATTTTGCTCATATGCGTTGGCATATAAATTTGTAACGGGGCTTCGTTCAGAATGACACTGGTTCCCGTTCAGGATGACACAAGCTTTGGTTAAATGTTCAAGACCTGACCCCTTTTTTCTATTCCTCAATCTGCGTAATCCTGATAACCTCGTCGGGAGTTGTTACGCCTTCTACAGCCCTTTCCCAGCCTGCTATCCTTAAAGTCTTCATTCCTTCCTTAATAGCCTCTTCCCTTATCTTGTCGGTAGAGGCCTTCTGCAGGATAAGGTCTTTTATGGCCTTACTCGCGGTAAGAATCTCGTATATGGCTGTCCTGCTCTTAAAACCCGTGAAGTTGCAGGACTCACAGCCTTTGCCTTTATAAAAATGAATATCCGATTCTTTCAGCTTCAGCATCTTATCGTTTAACATCCTGGTATTAGAACAAACCTTCTTAAACTCGCTTATCTCGTCGATTACCTGCTTCTTTATCTCATCGCCTATTGACTTATCCTCTTCCTTGCAGTCCGGGCAGACTACACGTAAGAGCCTCTGCGCTATAAAACCCGTTACTGAGGAAGTTATCAAACACGGTTCCACGCCCATGTCAAGCAGCCTGCTTACCGCGCCTGCGGCGTCATTGGTATGCAGAGTGGAAAATATAAGATGTCCTGTAAGCGCTATCCTGACGGCAAGCTCAGCTGTCTCTAAGTCTCTTACCTCTCCTACCATCATTATATCAGGGTCATGCCTTAGCACGCTTCTTAAGCCCTGCGCGAAAGTAAGCCCTATCTCGGGCATAATCTGTATCTGCGTAATACCGTCAAGCTCATATTCTATCGGGTCTTCGAGGGTAATGACTTTATTCTTAACACTGCGTATCTGATTAAGGCACGCGTAAAGCGTTGTAGTCTTTCCGCTTCCCGTAGGGCCTGTGGCGAATATTATTCCATGCGGCTTGCTTATCAGCCCCTCTAAAATCTTAAGCTCTTCTTTCTTAAGGCCTAAACCTTCCAGACTGAAAAGCATCTTTGTAGGCAGTATTCTTATAACAAGCCCCTCGCCGTAACGCGTGGGTATGATAGATACCCTTAAATCAAGCTCTATGTCTCCTATCTTAACCATCGCGCGCCCGTCCTGCGGAAGCCGGCGCTCGACTATATCGAGCTTGGACATTATCTTTATGCGCGATATAATCGCCGGAAAAAAGCGCATCATCTCCTCTGAGGTATTCGCCTCGTAGAGTATGCCGTCTATGCGGTACCTTAGGCTCATCTTGTTCCTGTAAAGGTCTATATGTATATCAGTAGCCCTCTTCTGGTATGCCTCACGTATTATCTGGTTTACGAGCTTAACTATTGAGGCATCTCCGGCCATCTTTTCTATGTCCGTGACTTTATCTTCTTCGCTTATATCAATAGTCTCTTTCGGCGAGGCGGCTATAATCTTCTCAAGCGTCTCCGCTCCCGCGCCGTAATACCTCTCTATGGCCTTTGTAATCTCTTTTTCCGTGGCAAGCACAGGCACGGCCTCGCACCCTAAAAATTTCTCAACATCATTCAGGGAATTTAAAGGGTCAAAGGTAGCCACCGTGAGTTTATTGTCCTTGTAACTTACAGGGACTATCTTGTAATGCCAGGCGAATTTAGCAGGCAGTTTCTTTACAGCCGCAGGGTCTATATCCATGTCCTTTAAGCTTATAAAAGGTATGTTAAGCTGTTCGGAA
>CAZBMI010000036.1:0-9529 GCA_964492885.1 uncultured Planctomycetia bacterium
CCCCAAGGAAAAACCCCTCCCGTCCAAAGAAAAGAAATCCCTGCGAAACCCGCCCCAAGGAGACTTGCATTAACCATAACCAAGAAACACTAGTTCAGCTTTTTACAAGAAACCACCATACATTAGTACAAAGACATGAAACATATAAAAAATAATGTCATAATACCAGTAGTTTTATGCGACCTCGGCTTTGGGGTAACAGGAGCAAAACCTTGTTTTTGCGAGCGGCCATGGTTCGCCCGTTTAAGCCTTTTGGCGAGAGCGAACAAAAACACGGAGTGAGCAATCCGCGGTGGGGATTGCGAGCGTTTTTGCGAAGGTTGCCCCAAAGCCGGGTGGAATTTACGTAAAAGATTATATTCTGCTAATAGGCGGGTATGCTGAGGCGGTATTTAACGGATGAGTTTCAGCTTGAGGCGGACAATGCGTATCTTTTTACGCAAATCCGCTATCTCCTGCCTTAAGGCTTCCGCGGTCCTGGATTGGGCCTCTATCTTCACCTGCCACTTGGATATATCCGCTTTCATATCCTCTGACCCGGAATTCTGCTCGACCAGCTTTTTAAGCTTTGATACCATCCTGTTGGTAGCCGAAAGCGAAGATTCCTTTAGTTTAAGCTCAGCGCTTAATTCCATAATCTTCTGTTTCATCTCCAGCCTGTATGGGTCAAACTGCCTGTCGAGTTCCTTTATCCGGTTTAATATCTTGTCTTTTTCCGAGGCAAAATCTCTTTTTAAGGCAAGTATCTTGGCGTTAACCGCGTTCTCCTTGCTGCTTAAATCCGATTTTAACCCTGCTATATTCTCATCAAGCTCGGCTTTTTGTTTAAGAATACTGCTGAAAGAAGGGTCATCCGCCAGGACCTCTTCTCTTATCTCGCCCTCAGATTTAAATTCAAAGGGATACCGGCACCCTGCCATTAACAACAGGCATATAACAGCTATACTCTTTTTGAAAAACATACAAGCCTCTTACGCTTTATCAAAAACGTTTACAAAGAATAAGGGGCCTTTCTTAAAAAAGGCCCCTGTTATATCATATACGTACAATTTTACAGACCACGGGGTGCTACTTCTTCTTTAGCTTACTCACCGCGTCTTCAACTATCCTGCCTGCAATATCCTTACATCCAAGGCCGAAGGCGAGTCCAAGGGCAAGGCCTGTTGCCGCGAGAACTATATTTATCACGTTCAATATAATGCCGGTCTCTATCTTAAGCTGCTGCAACGCCATTACCGAGGCGAACACAATGACTACTATCTGGGTTATCTGCCCCAGAAGCCTGGACTGGGTAATACCGGCATTGCTTGCCGTGGTCCTTATTATAGTGCTTAAAAGCGTGGCGACAAACATACCCAAAACAAGTATAAAAACAGATACGATTATGTTGGGTATATATGCTACTATCGCGTTTAAGACTTCAGCCGCTACTGTCCACTGCATGGCATTTAAAGCAGTTATAAAAACTATCAGGACAACGAGCCAGTAGACAAGAACGCCTATCAATTCCGACAGCGTGTATTTAATGCCCCCCTTCGCGAGAAAATTGCTGGTCCCGGATTTTTCAGCCAGTGTATCGAGCCTTATAAGTTTCAAACTTCGTACAATAAGAGCCTCAATAAACTTTGCCAAAAGCCACCCTATAATCAGTATAAGCAGAAGCCCTATCAGCTTTGGCACAAAAACGCCTACCCTGGTAAGCATCTCCCGTACCGATTCCATCACAACAAAAGTCCAATCCATATATCCGCCCCCTTTCCTTTCCTTTCTTTTCTTTTACCTTAAAAATTTTAGCACATATATAATAGCCTGTCAAGACACGTATTTACTAAGTATGATATAAATTTATTGCATATAAAAAGGGCAATCCTTTAAAAAAGGATTGCCCCTGCGTTATTTTATCTTTTAAAGATATATACCGATAAAGATTACTCTTTAGATTCTTCTTTCTTCTCCTCGTCTTCCCTTTTAGCCGCCAGGGAATCTTTTATCTCCGATATACCTGCTACAACCGCTATAAGGCCTCCGAGGACAAGGATGAGCATTACCAGAAACTCAATACCCAGAATAAATGCCTCGCGCCATGCGAAAAAAGCCAATATCAAGCCGACTACTACAGCTACCGTACCTCCGATGATACTTATTATCTTGCCCATATTGCCCGAACCTCCTCTTTTTTTAAAAAAACGAAATGATTACGTATAAAAATTATATCATTACCTTAAAAAAATGCAAGAAAAATATTGACATAAATCAGATTTTAAGGAATAATATCACATGTCTTTTTTTTAACAACTAAAGATAACATGAAAGGAAACTGATATGAGCAGTTCTGTAATATACGCTATAAGCAAAAAAGAGCTGATAACAGACAGAAGGGCTATCTCTTTAACGGGAGTAATAACATTTACAATACTTACATGGTTAGGCGCCTATGCCTGCGTTCCTCTTGGATACACTCCTGTCCCGATAACAATGCAGACACTATTCGTATTTCTATCCGGAGCTGTATTAGGGAAAAAGCTTGGCAGCCTTTCGCAGGTGTTATATATTGTCCTCGGCGGCTTGGGTATGCCTCTTTTCGCGTCAGGAAGTTTCGGCATACTGCATCTTTTCGGGCCGACCGGCGGTTACATAGCGGGCTTTGTCGCCGCTAACTATATTATAGGAAATATCTTAAGCAGAAACGATAAACTTATATATATAATAGCCGCGTTTGCCGCAGCGGGCTTTGTCATATTACTTTTCGGCGGCAGCTGGCTGGCATTTGGTCTGGGATTCGGCATAAAAAAAGCGCTATACTTAGGTGTCCTGCCCTTCATCCCGGGCTGTATCGTAAAGATAGCCATAGCAGCAATAATAACAAAAAGCTGTATCAAAAGGTCAAAACAGCTCTTCTATTAAAAAATAGAAAAAATAGGGACTGTCCCCGCAGGGGACTGTCCCTATTTTTTTTCTCTGTTTTTTTTGTCTACTCTTAAACTTCTACTCGCTTACCTTTATCGCCTCTACGGGGCAGGCTGAGGCTACCTCGTTAAGGTCACAGCTTGAATCGCTCTCTTTTACATGCGCGAGGTTATCATCGCCCATATCAAACTTTTCAGGGCATGTGCTCACACACAATCCACAGCCTGTGCATAACGACTCGTCGATAGTAACATTTGCCATTTTTTCACCCTCCTTCTTTTTTATACCGTTAAATCCTCTATCATATCTGCGGGAATACTGTAACCGCGGTATATTATCATGCCCTGCTTATCTATCAACATGATAGTGGGCACGCCTCTTATGCCGTATTCCGAGGATACGAGCGCGTCCGTATCCAACAGCACGCTATAAGGCAAGGCGTACTTTTGCCTGAATTTTCTCACCCTGTCTTCGGGTTCATTCAGATAAACAGCTAATATCTTGATGCCGGCATTATCATATCTTTTGTGTATATCTTTTAACCCCGGTATTATGGTGATACAATGAGGGCACCAGGTAGTAGTGCATACGAGAAGGACATTCTCTTTCCCGGCATAATCAGAAAGCGATACACTGCGGCCGTCGAGGTCATTAAGAGTAAAATCACGCGCCTTTTCTGTGCCTGTTCTTTTCGTACCTGTTGATTCGGCTGAAATGTTACCGCACGATAACGAAAAAAAGCTTAAAGATAATATCAGGCACAATAAAACTCTTATCATGCCGAACTTTGTCCTGCCCATTTTTAAAACCTTCCTCCTGCCTGTATAATAAAATATTCAGCGCAGGCTATTAAGATGACACCAAATGCCTTTTTAATGATATTGAGCCATCTGCCTGACTTTGGTAAAGACGCCGCAAGCCCGGTAAAAGTCCCCAATGCAAGAAGTATAAGGCCCATTCCAAAGGCGTATGTAAAAAGAAAGCTTATGCCTAAGAATATGTTCTGCCTGCTTCCCACGTAAGTAAGTACAGCCGCGAGTACGGGTGCTGTGCACGGGCCTATTACAAAACCCGCTGATATGCCGACTAAGAAAGCGCCTAATATGCCTTTCCTGGGCGATGAATGCCTGCCCTGGCTTAAGAATCTAGGTATCGGCAGGGTAAACATGTCCATCATGGATAACCCCAGCAAGAGGAATATATTTCCCACGATAAAATAGGTCCAGGGATTGGCTGAGAGCTCGCCGAATATACTTCCTGAAAGGGCCGCGAAAGCGCCCAGGGCCGAATATACAAAAGCTATGCCTAATACGTAAAACAATGATATGAAAAATGCCCTCTGTCTTTTCCCGGCCGAATTCGCGCCGATATAACCTATTGTAACAGGTATAAGAGGGTATACGCATGGCGTAAAACTTGTAAGCACACCTCCTAAAAAAATCAGGAGATAGCTGAAGAGCGTTACTTCTTTTATGGTAACTTCCGAAAAGGATATCAGGGACTCAAGCATTACAGTGTTATAATGTCGCCTTTGTGGAAAAGCGAAAGCGCAAGAAGCATATGTTCTCTGATAAGCCGGGTTATGAGAAAATTGCGCTTTATATGCATCTTCCCGTTATGAGCAAGCCTCTTTGCAAAAGCAGGATTGTGCAGAAACTGCCTTGTTTTTAAAGCCGCCCCTTCTATGCTGTGGCATAACAGCCCGCTGTACCTGTTTTTTATTTGCAGCGGTATGCCTCCTACCGCTGAGGCAACGACCGGCTTCTCCTTCCATAAGGCCTCGGTTACCGTAAGGGCAAAACCTTCTTTTAACGATTTCTGGATAATAACAGAAGATGCCCTCTGCAGGGCGTTTACCTCTATGTCATTATCCTCAGGGGCTATAAGCAGTATGTGGACGTCATCTACGCCCTTTGCCTTCTGCTTGACCTCTTTTAAGACCTTGCTTCCTTCAGGGTCATCCGCCGCGCTGTTGCCTATGAAAACAAGCTGCGCGTCAATATATTTCTTTATCAGCTTAAATGCCTCCAATACGCCTGCCGGGTCTTTTAAATAATCATACCTGGAGACCTGAGATATTATGGGCTTATCTCTTTTTATATTGTATTTTGCCAGCACGTTGTCTATCTTATGCCTGCTCAGCATCTTATTCTTATCGCTCAAAGGGTCTATCGCCGGGCATATCAGAAACTGTGATGTATTCAGCGGCCTGGTAAATTTCGGGCTCGAGAATATAGAGGCGTCATAACCTTCCACAAAAGTTGACAAGAAATCCCACACTCTCTCATTCGGCATGGATACGTCTACATGGCATCTCCATATCCACTTGGTCTTCTTCATTCTTCTCTTGTGCTGTATAAGGGCTATGGGCTGCGGGTCGTGTACAAAAACCACATCGCCTTTTATCTCTGTCGCCTTGTTGTATTTTTTCGCGGTATCAAGATATATGTCAAAATCTTTGTCAGTTATTGCCTCTGAACGGCCATGAAGAGAATTATGAAACTTCTTGGTCACGTTGTAGAACTCAGGCGTGCCTTCTATTATGTCCCATTCGATATCAACGCCTAAGTCACGCATAAGCGGCACAACGCAATTAAGCATCTCGGCTACACCGCCGCCGACACGGGTAGAATTTATATGCTGCAGCTTCTTCCCTTTAAGCCGTGATGCCAGCAGTTTAAGCTCGTCAATCGTATCCTGCCCTACTATCGGTATATAATCACTAAGGCGCGGAACGCCTCTTCTCTTATCAGTCATCTTCTTTTTTCCATTCCGGGCTCCTGCGGATTATATTTATTATATTTTGCCGTAATCCTTCGAGCGTATATGTATAAGGGTCAAACTTTTCAATCTGTGCGGCAAGTTCAGGATACTTTAAAGTAGTATTTATCCAGTTTGAAAAATCATTTACCCCTTTCTCAAGCCTTAAGCGCACATTAAAGATATGAAAATCTACAGAGCGGATAGTAACCTTCTTCAGGGCATCAACCATCTCGTGCAGGTTGTAAGCCACAAAAGGCGTAGGAAGCACAAAACTCTTGGATTTAGTAAAATCAAACTCTTTTCCGGGCGGGGCGTTGCGCAATTCTTTTGCGTTAAAAAGATGACCTTCTATAACCTCTATTATCTTTTCCCTTAACGCCCTTATTGTATTAAAATCATATATATCTATACTGCCTAAACGTTCCGCGAGCACTTCTTCGCCTAAAAAGCGCGATGCCCAGTAAGCAAAAGCATTAGGCGGTTCCGGTGATAAAAACTGATGCTGCTGTAAAAATACATGGGTGTGGTAGTATATGACAGACCCGGGTACATCTTTTATGGTATTTACAAGCTCTCTGGCGTTGCGCGCTTTTAAGCCCGTGGACTCGCGCAGTTCAAGGTGAGTGCGAAAATAAAACGGGTTCTTTGCCCTCTTTTTAGGCATCTTCTTTCTCCTGCTTTATGCCTTCAGAGCTTAATACTTCTTTTTGCTTAAGAAGCTGCCCGGCATAACGTGACTTTAAGTTCCCCATCTTCTCCTTAACGCTCTTAAGCTTTGCCTCTATCTCCTTAAGAGACATGGTGTTTATCTTTTTGCGTTTTTTTCCTTTGCCCTCTTCGGGAGCTGGTTCTGGCTTCTTCTCTTCGGCCGGTTTTTCCTCTGCGGGCTTATCTTCGGCAGCCTTCTCTTCCTGCTTGGGCTCCTGCTTAGGCACTTCTTCTTTCTCAGCCTCTTTTGGTTCTTCTTCGGGTTTGGGTTCCTGCTTTGGTTTATCCGCGGATTCGGGTTCTTGCTTTGGCTCCTGCTTAGGCTTCTCATCAGCCTTTGGCTGCTGCTTTGGCCCTTCCGCAGGCTTTGGGCTATCTTTTGCCTTTTCTGTTTCAGGCTTCTCATCAGCCTTTGGCTGCTGCTTTGGCCCTTGTGCCTTTACCGGTTCCTCCGCGGGTTTCTCTTTAATATCAGGCTCCTGTTCTACATTCTCTTTGTTTTTAGCCTCTTCTGCTTCCGGCTTCTTACTCTCTTCACTCATACCTTAATAATCTCCTTTTTAGCTCTGCATTATGATTAATACACCGGATAAGTATATCACATTCCTGGCGCTGTGTCAAAATCAATCAACCAGCACCTTCGGCACACCACTATCAATACTGCCTGAATCCCGGCTATAGGACCTCTTTTCCATTACTATATTATCTGCGATATTCTTATTGTCAACGATAAAATAATCTATACTTATCCTGTCTCCCGCGGATATGTCTGAAATAGAGGCAGCTCCTTCAAGAGTCGTATCCGAATTAATATGATACACGGGCGCGCTATACATATCGCTGCCGCTTCTGTCATCTTTTAGGATAATAGTGTTTGAACCCGGGTTTACCTTCAATACACTGCCTTCAGCAACACCCTGAGTCTCGGAGTCTGCCATGGCGTCATCAAAATCCATCTCTTTCTTAGCGGCATTTTCACTATCCTGCGCGTCCCAGGGCTGAGGTTCTTTTGCGCGTAAAGATTGAATGCTCATAAAGCTCAAAAGCAGGCCCGGAAGTACAAAAAAAACAGCCGCCTGCCTTAAAAAACGTTTGCTAAAACGCATACAATCCCTCCTTTTCTACTTATC
This sequence comes from uncultured Planctomycetia bacterium, assembly GCA_964492885.1. GTDB lineage: Bacteria > Omnitrophota > Gorgyraeia > JABMRG01 > JABMRG01 > CAZBMI01. The sequence continues at coordinate 7,509 of CAZBMI010000036.1, forward strand.
TGCCCTGTTACCCGCGGTATAATGCTCTACCCTGCTTATAAGGTACGAGGCGCGCGGAGGCTTGACTATGTAATCATCTATACCTTTCTTGAAAAGCTCTTCTATCTCCTCTACCTCATCCCCTGAAGCCAATACCATCAAAGGCGCTGCCTTCTTCCTGGTAAACGCCTTAAGCCGGCCAAAAACATCATTGCCCTTTGCGTCATTTGTCAGAGGGTCTATTATAATAAGGTCAAAGATATCATCATTTATTCTTTTCAGGGCCTCGCCGGCATTATCAGCAGAACAGACATTATAGCCGCGGGCTTCTAAAAGGGCTGAAACAGAAAGCCTGTCCTCTGTATTATAATCTACGAGTAAAATCTTTGCGGAATCCATATAAAGCCGCCTGCCCTGAGGCTTTTAAGAAGCGGTACAATTAATATCCTCTTTCCGCCGGTTACCATATATGTAATTTGTATTCCCGCTTCCCGTCTGTAACAGTAACAGAATCATCCTCTATCCTGACAACAGTAGCGTTTCCTATCTTCTCTTTTTCCGCTACTATCTCTCCGTTTATAACAGCGCGCGGGATATTATCATCATGGACAAGTATGCCTTCCAGCTTAAGGTCAGACACAGCTATTTTGCCGCCTCTTATTGCAAACTTCTTTGAAAAAGGGTCCCTGCCCCACGGAATAGAGTCCTCTTCTTTTATGGCATCCTGATATTTGTCCTTGGCTGTAAGGTGATTCGCGCTTGGGGGTTTTGCGATATCCTTTTCCACCATCTGCTTAAAATCATCCGCAGATATGTATGATGGCCCGCCGCCGGCGTCCCCGGAGCTGAATATTTTGCTTAAGCTGTTTGAGAGTATCAGTATAAACACAACAACCATGACCGAAGTAACAGCTGTCTCTATCTTTGACTTCTTGTCCATGTTACTGAAATCTATCATGCCCATTTTTCGGATTATTCCTTATCTGCGACACATATGGTCAATGTCATGGCTGCATCAAGCATCGGGGCTGTGCCGCTATTGCTTTTTATAAGCAGGCTGTCTATACCCGCCAATATGTTAAGGTTATCCTGTATCTTCTTGGTATATTCCGCGAGGGCCTTATACGGGGCCTGGAGTTTAAGTTCTATCTTTATTGTATCTAACCGTTTGCCGTTTATACTGACGGGATTATTGTTCTTATCAAGAAGGGGCGCGGGCTTTTCCGGTTTTATGCTTATTACCTCGATATCTGCTTCCTGAGCAAGGCCTGATAGCTCCGAGACTATTGAGGATATCTGTTTTTTAGAAGCAAGCCTCTTCTCGAAAAGTTTCATCTCCTGCTGCATCTGCCCCAGTAACGGGCCTAACTTCTCCATGTCTCCCAGGGCTGTCTTTGTAAGTTCTATCTGCTTATCCATCCTGCGGATATCATCTTTAAATTTCTTTACCTGCTTAAGCTGCGGCATATAAGCAAATAGAAAAAATATGATAATAACAAATATGATAACTACGATCCCCGCAAAGCGCTTCTTGTCCTTTGTAAAATAATCTTTCATTCTGCTTTCCCTAAACCGCAATTTATCTTAAACTCAACAGCCTGCTTTTTTGAAACCATTATATCCTGGGCTGAATCCAGCAGGACATGATTAAAAAAAGCGCTGTCTTCCAATTCCTTTATAAAGCCTGCCAGCACGACCTCCGCTGCCTGGCCGGACTCAAAAATAACTCCTTCCATGGACATTGAACCGGCGTACTCTGTTATATCAAGACTGCGAAGATACATCTCTCTGGGCACCAGATTACTGAGTGATTTATATATATAGTATAAAGGCGCCTGCTCTTTAACCGTCTGGTTCATCATGAGATTTGCCTGTGTTATCTTCGAATAGAGCTCCTGGGCCTGCCGGAGCTTCTGGCATTCGGGCTTCTTCGCGTTTATAACTTTCAGCAGGGTCTTTTCATGGCCTATGTTAAAAAGGTAAAATACCGAAAGCGGTATAATCACGATGATAAGTACAAGGCGCATCGATATCATCTCGGG
>CAZBMI010000037.1:0-9422 GCA_964492885.1 uncultured Planctomycetia bacterium
GAGGCTGACAGTCCTCCCGCTTCTGTCTATCTTTATTATATCATAAGCTGAACCGGCAACCCCCCCAAACTCCTTGTATCTTGCCGAGACAGCCTCGTTCAGCTTTATATTCTTCTTTAAGAAACGGTCAGTAAAGAGAACGCGCCTGTTCTTATCATAGTGCATATCTTTTCTGTATTGCCTCTTAAAGCCTTTGTGGTAGCTCTCCTCTTTTCGCGATAAAGTATTTACGAGGTTTACGCTTTTTTCCCTTAAGTCCCATTCTGTTATAGAGCCTGAGTCCGCGGGGCTTATGACAAAGCGCCCCTTCCCTGTCGAAACCAATACCTCATCATAGCCATTGCAGTCAAAGTCATTCTTCTCAACAAGAAAGCGCTTGTGCCTGTTGCCTTCTATCTTGTCAAGTATATTCTCGGAGTTTATCAGGTGCCTGTACAAAGCGCGGCGCAAATGGTAAAGATATATTCCGCCGAATATACCGTGCCAGTAAGCGCAATTGCAATGCGCCTTATAGAGCTCTCTCTTCGCGCAACAAAGCATTGACAAGTCTCTGCATCTTCCTGAAGACTCAATACCCCTTATCCTTCGGCTTGCGAGGATTGTCCTCTTGTGTATGTGATTGGATTCAGGGTATTTTACAAAGAAGTTCTTCCAGACGCCTTCTCTTAAAAATTCCAAAGATTTTTTAAGCAGCCTGCTCTCTTTAAGCCTGGCCTTAAACTCAGAGAACCTCTCTGAATCCTCAGAAAGCATGGACCATTCGTTCATCTCCTGGTATGATGTATCCGGGATATATATCCTTCCAAGGGGCCGGCTGCGGGTTAAGTATTCTGATACGGTATCTGTCTTAAGCCAGCCGGAGTTTATTCTTAATGCGTTGAGAAAGTCTTTAAGCCATCTTTTTCCATAAACAGACTCGTGCGTGCCGGGCCATGCGCCGAACTTTTCACCGTCATCACCATACAAGACCGCGCGGGCATTGTAATGTTTGCTTATATTCTTAAGGTAATTGATTGTCTTTTTAACGCGCTTAAAAGGCACTGAGTAGCGTAAAAACTTATCCGCGCCAAAAACAGAGACGGATTTTCCGTTATTCTCTGTTATGTAATGCCCGTGCAATCCTTTTCCTCTTATACCCGCGAATCTTAAATGCATATCATCCAGTATGATGTATTTTATCCCGGCATCACAAAGCGTATCTGCCAGATGCTGCTGCCATACCCTTTCAGCTATCCAGCAGCCTTTCGCGTCAAATGAAAATTCCTCCCTGATAAAGCCTGAGAGCATATCTATCTGAGCCTTGGCATCTTCAGGCAGCAGCGCAGAGAGTATCGGCTCGTAAAACCCGCCGCCTACAAGCTCTATCTGCCCTCTGGATACCAGGCTTTTAAGTTTCTGAATCACATAAGGCCTGGTCTGCTTAAACCATTCCAGCAGTATTCCGCTGTAATGCAGATTAAATTTTATATCCGGGAATTCCGATATGATATCAAGAAAAGGCTCATAGCATTCATTACTTATCTTCTCGATAACAAATCCGAAGTTGCCTACAGGCTGGTGAAAGTGCATCACCATAAGGAGGCTTAATCTATTGTCCATAAATTTTAACCCAGGAGTTCTTTTTCCGGTAAGGGGTGTCCCTTAAGAAATTCCGATACGTTGAGGGGCTTTTTACCTTCTATCTGGAGCTTTAATATTGACAAGCATCCCGGCTTGCAGGCTACCGCGACTTTGTCCTTTTCTGTCTTGACTACAGTGCCGGGCTTACTGCCGGTAATATCCCGGCTGCAGAGCGCCGCTTCCAGGACTTTAAGTTGTTTTCCGTTAATATGTGTATAAGCAGACGGCCATGGGCTCAAAGCGCGTACCTGGTTTAATATATCTTTCGCGGGCCTTTTCCAGTCTATAAGGCCTTCCTGCTTTTTAATCTTTGAAGCATAACTTGCCTCTGACTCATCCTGCCCGGTAAAAGCTACATACTGCTTATCGGCTTTCTTTAGCGTTTTTACAAGAAGCTTCGCGCCTAAAACAGAGAGTTTCTCCCGCAGGGTTGCGGCGTTATCATCATCTTCTATGCGTACTCTTTCCTGGAGCGCGACATCGCCCGCGTCAAGCTTCTCTGCCATCTTCATTATCGTAACACCTGTATACTCCTCTCCGTTTAAGAGGGCCCGCCTTACAGGAGCAGCGCCCCGGTATTTCGGAAGAAGCGAGGCATGTATGTTAAGGCAAAACAGCTCAGGAATATTAAGCAGCTCACCGGAGAGTATCTGGCCGAAATCCACGACTATAAAGACGTCTGCCTGTGACTTCTTAAGAAGGCTTAAGGGCTCTTTCGCGTTTATATCCTTGAAACTCAATGTTTTTAAGGCCTGCTCTTTTGCGAAGCCCTCAATCGGAGTGGGCAAAAGCTTAAGCCCCCTTCCTTTGCGCTTCTTCGGCTGAGTAACTACAAAGAGAATATCATGCCCTTCCCTTATAAGCGCTTTAAGGGGCGCTATCGCGAATTCTGATGTACCAAAAAATACTATTTTCATGATAATAAAGGGGACGGTCCTAAAGGGGACACCCCTGAGATTGGGTTTTGCTGTTTTTTTGTTATTTTTTTTGCGAACATGCTATTAATACAAACCTATTATGAAAAAATCGTAAAATTTTGTCAGTTTCCGTGCTCAGGGGTGTCCCCTTTAGGACCGTCCCCTTAAATCGGGTCTACGTCTACGGCGAGAGTGACCCCGTGTAATTTTTTAAACTTTTTAAGTGACGCCTTAAGCTCCCGGCTGAATCTCTCTATATTCTTTGCCTTTAATATTATATTCCATCTGTACTGCCTGCGCAACTTATAAAGCACGGCCTTGCATGGGCCTGTCTGCTCTATAAGGCCCGGCAGCCCTTTCCTGGAAAGGTGCATTGCCAGAAGCTCCGCGCATTTTAAGGCGCGCTCTTCCTTAAAAGAACGTAATGTTATGCAGACCATGCTCGAAAAAGGCGGGAGGTTAAGTTCTTTCCTCAGGGCTGTCTCTTTTTTGTAAAAATCCTTGTAATCGTGGTTTATCGCGCACTGTATGGTATAGTGAGAGGGTACATATGTCTGTATCACAACCTCGCCCGAATAAGAGCCTCTTCCCGCCCTGCCGGCGACCTGCGTAAGCAGCTGAAAGGTCCTCTCTCCCGCGCGGAAGTCCGGAAGGTTAAGCGCTGTATCCGCGAGCACAACGCCTACGAGCGTAACCATGGGAAAGTCATGGCCTTTTGTTATCATCTGCGTCCCGACTAAAACTTTGGTCTTTCTTTCCGCGAAATCCTTTAATATATCATCATGCGAGCCGCGTTTCTTAGTTGAATCGGTATCCATCCTGCTTACTTTTATGGACGGAAAATACCTGTGCAGTTCACTCTCAACCCTCTGTGTGCCAAACCCCGAATAGTCCAGGTATGACTCCTTGCATGAAGGACAGATATTGGTATGCTCTTTCTGAAAATCACAATAGTGGCACAAAAAGACCTTTTTGTCAGAATGGTAATTAAGGGCTACATTGCACTTCGGGCATTTTACGACATAACCGCATTTTTTGCAGTTAGCGTATGTTGAAAAACCCCTGCGGTTTAAAAACAGCATGACCTGCTCTCCGTTCTCCAAAGTCTTTTCCATGTGCTCCATAAGAAGCCTTGAGAATATTATCCTCTTTCGCTTTCTCTCTATAAGCTCATGCCTCATATCGAGAATCTTCACTTTAGGCAGAGGGCGTTTCTCTATCCTTTCGGTCAATTCTATGAGTTTATAATGCCCTTCTTTCGCGTTTAAGTATGACTCAAGAGAGGGGGTGGCACTGCCTAATATAACACAGGCGCTATTTAAAGCCGCTCTCATCACAGCGGCATCAACAGCATTATATCTTGGTATATCCTGCTGTTTATAAGATGTATCATGCTCCTCGTCTACTATTATAAGCCCCAAATCCTTCACAGGCGAGAATATGGCCGAACGCGCTCCTACGACTATGCGGCAGCGGCCTTCTTTTATCTTTTTCCATTCCCCGTATTTCTGGCCCTGGGTAAGCCGGCTGTGAAAAAGAGCGACTTCATCCCTGAATCTTGATTTGAACCTCTCTACAGCCTGAGGCGTAAGAGATATCTCGGGCACAAGCACTATACATCCCCTGTTCTGCTTTATGACGTTGACTATTACCTGCAGATAAACTTCTGTCTTTCCGCTTCCGGTTATGCCATGCAGAAGAAATACATCATTACTTTTGTTATTAATGGATGAGTTTATCTTGTCAAGGGCATTCTTCTGCTGATGTGTCGGCTTAAAATTCCGCGTAGGAGATATATGAGAAAAGTCATCTTCCTTCCTTGGCCTGATAAATGTCCTGCCTTTTTTCAGGCCTGAGGGCACTGCCGCGCTTATGGCGTTTCCCCATGAACAAAGATATTTTTCAGATATCATTTTCGTCAGCTTAAGCATCTCCCTGCTTAAAATAGGTTCTTCATCCACTACTTCTAAAATCGGTTTTATATTCTTAAAAGAAGTGGTATCTGTAATATCTATTATATACCCGATTAGCTTACGCGTCCCGAAACTTACCCAGACCCTTTTGCCTATTTCCACCTTCGTCCTGATATCCTCAGGCACAGCGTAATCAAAAGGCCCTTCTACAGGAAGGTCCAGGAGCACCTTGGCATAAAAAGGGACGGTCCTAAAGGGGACACCCTTACGCTTGGATTTTGATGTTTTTTTAATATCCATAACCTGTCTGCTTATTACAATTGCAGCATCGGTCATTGCGAGGAGCGATAGCGACGAAGCAATCTCACTTTTGGGATTACTTCGTCGCCTACGGCTCCTCGTAATGACAATATGCGAATCATGCGCACCCCTCAGTTAATTATGACACAGTCGTAATGACAATATGCGAATCATGCATGTTCCCTTAGGTAGTCGCGGATTTTTTTCATGTCTTCCCATACCAGGCGTTTGTCCTGGGGGTTACGTAAAAGATAAGCAGGATGGAAAGTGGGCATCACTTTTATTCCCTCGAATTCATGAAATTTGCCGCGTAAACGGGATATAGGCTGTTCTGACATAAGCACTGTCTGTGCCGCGAATTTGCCGAGGCAGCAGATGACTTTAGGGGATATTATCTCAATCTGCTTCATAAAAAATTCCCTGCAGGCTATTATCTCAGAAGGCAAAGGGTTGCGGTTTTGAGGAGGCCGGCATTTAAGGCAATTAGCGATATACACATCCTGCCTCTTAAGGTCTATTGCCTCTATTATCCTCGTAAGAAGCATTCCCGCCTTTCCTACAAACGGCCTTGCCTGTATGTCTTCCTGTAAGCCCGGCGCCTCTCCTATAAACATTAATGACGCCTCAGGACTGCCCTCTCCGAAAACAGGATTTCTCCTGGAACCGGAAAGCGCGCATTCTTTGCAATGCATAACAGATTCTTCAAGCTGTTTAAGCGCTTCTTCCTTATTACCGGCAAAGGGGCCTGCTCCTGAAGGCGATTGATCAGGTTCGTCTGCAAGCGGCTTTAATTGAAGCTCGTCAAAGCCCGCCTCTTTTTCAAGGCTGATATAACTCTTTATATCCCTGATTATATCCTTTAAGTCATCTCTGTTCATCTTGCTGTCTCTATCGCAAGCCTGGCTGTCTCTTTCGCGGAGTGCGGCTTTGCCAGGCTTGTAATCTTCTCTTTTAAATGCTTTGATTTATCCGCGGAATAGAAAAATTCCTTAATAGTATTGTTAATCTCATGGCGGCCCTTAAGGAGAAACCCTATGCTGTTGTCAAACAGAAATTGCGCGTTTGCCGACTCCTGTCCCGGTATAGGGCTTATGCATATAAGAGGAAGCCCCATTGCTAAGCTTTCCGAGACAGTAACACCTCCTGCCTTGCTTATCATTATATCACTTGCGGCCATAATCATATCTATATTATGGCAAAAGCCCCGGATGCGCGTATCTTTTGTAAAAGCCCCTGACATCTTTTCAAGTTCCATAAAGAGCTTCTTGTTATGGCCGCATACTACCATAATCTGGCAGTCAAAATCGAGCTTCTGCATGTCCGATACAACCTCTCTGATCGGCCCTACGCCTAAGCCTCCTCCCATCATAAGTATGGTAAAGGTATCGGATGAGAGCTTTAACATCTCCCGTGCCTCTTCTTTCGGCCTGCGCAAGCTGAACCTTTTACGCACCGGTATGCCTAAAACAGCGATTTTTTCTTCGGCAACACCTCTTCTTATAAACCCCTGTTTTACAGAATCAGACCCGACCACATACCTATCCACATTCCTTGCGAGCCAGTAAAGGTGTTCTTTGAAATCCGTTACAACATTTATAAGCGGCGTTTCTGATAAATGTTTTTCTTTAAGCCTTGATATAACCTCAATAGCAAAAAAATGCGTTGAGACTATTACATCAAAGTCCTCTTTAAAGAGAAAATTAACAAGTTTTTTCGAATTGAGTATATTCACAGCCCTGCGCAAAGGCAGGGCAATTAAAAAGAAGAACCTGTTATTCAGTATACGGTAAAAAAAACCCCATAACCAGGGCAGGTATTTTATGAGTATAATATAGACCCGCTTGTAACAGAACTTAAAAAAACGGGTTGAGTAGTTGAGGGAATCGACAAACACTATATCCGCGCCAGGGGCCTGCTCCAACAGTTGTCTATATACAGCCTCTGCGGCCTTTTTATGGCCGTCTCCGGCGGACGCGTAAGTTATAAGGATTTTCATATGCTCGTTATTGCCTTTGTCTCTAAGGGGTCAGCTTAAGGCTTCTTTAATCTTGCGTATATAATCAGGTGTGGTTCCGCAGCATCCGCCTATTATATTCGCTCCTGCCTGTCTAATCCTTGGTATGCTCTCTGCGAAACTATCAGGGGTCTCGTCATAAACAGTCCTGTTTTTCTCAAGCCTCGGGGAGCCTGCGTTCGGCTGGGCAATTACAAAAGCTGTTCCAAGGGCCCTTATGCCGGATACAATATCAGCCATATCAGAAGCTGTAACAGTGCAGTTGGAGCCGATAATATCACAGCCCGCGAGCAGGCTTTCGTTTACAAACTGCGGTATCGTAACACCGGAGGTAGTCCTGAAGCCCTTTGATTGGAGTTTCTGAAAAGTCATGCTCGCGGCAAGCGGTATCCCGGTATTCTCCTTTACTGCCATTATGGCTGTCTTTAACTCTTCCATGTCAGAAAACGTATCAAGGATTATAGCGTCAACACCTGCCTCATCAAAGACCTTAACCTGGTCTGTAAATATGTGGAGGGTCTCTTCCGAGGTCAGATTGCCTGCCGGCTTTAAGTATTCACCAGTAGGGCCTATCTCGCCAAAGACATAGGCCTTGCCGGATGCCGCGTCCTTCGCGATGGAGACAGCTGTCTTGTTTATCTCAACAAGTTTCTTCTCAAGGTTATACTTTTTAAGTTTTACCCAGTTAGCGCCAAAGGTGTTTGTTATTATGATATCCGTTCCCGCGGCTATATACTCCTGATGTATCAAGCGGAGTATCTTGTGCTCTTTTATGCCCCAGTAGTCAGGGCATTCTCCTTCAGGCATGCCTTTCTGTATCAGCATAGTACCCATCGCGCCGTCGGATACCAATACTTCGTCATTTAACCTCTCCAGCAAATCTCTCATTTTTTCACCTTTCCTTCAAGATTATATTCTCAACCGCCTCAAGCAAATCCTCTGCTATAAAATCCGGCTGTACTGACCATTTCTTTATGTCAGCTCTTTTGTTATATCCTGAAAGCACGGCTATGGTCTTTACGCCGAAGTTATCTCCTGCAAGAGTATCCCTTTCAGTATCACCTATAAAAAAAGAGTTTTTCTTATCGAATTCCGTATTTTTTACGGCATTCTTGAACATGCCTGTCCTGGGTTTTCTGCAATCACAGCCTGAATCAGGGTGGTGTACGCAATAGCATATCTTATCAAGCTTTGCCTTTTTTGCTTTAAGGCCTTTGAGCATCTTCGATGTTACTCTTCTTAAATCGTCCCGGCTGTAGAGGCCTTTTCCCACGCCCGTCTGGTTGGATATTATTATAACCTTAAAACCGGCTTTATTCAGCATGCCTATAGCCTTTACAGACCCTGGTATAAAGGTGAATTCAGAAGGCTTTTTGACATAATCCTTGTAAACAGGATTCCTGTTTACTACGCCGTCCCTGTCTAAAAATACTATCTTTCTTTTATTACTCATATATCTCCTTGTTGGTAAGTTATGGCTGATTTTCGCAGGGACGTTCAAAATCCCCAGCGTGGATTTTTCACTCTGTTTTCTTTCTCGCTCTCGCTTAACGCTAATCATGGCGAACCATGCCCGCTCGAAAGAAAAAAGCCCTGCTCTAAATCATCCATAACTTCTATCAATAACTGATAATGAAATCAAAGCCAAAAGTATTTTTACTTCGTTTTTAAGGCTATTGTTGGCTATCTTTGGTGAGCTCCCAGTATTTTGCCCAATTAAGAAAATGAACCCACGCGAATAGAACTGAAAATATGAAACCGTATATACCTTCCCTGAAGCCCTGCTTTTTGACATAGAATTTCCAGAACCTCTTTAAAGGCTTTATCCTGATATTATACATTATTGTCTTTAAGCTCAGGGCGCCTTCTGTATCCAATATCTTTTGTGCCTCTATGTCACTGTACCTGTTATGCCTTTGGATAAACTCAGAAAGCGAGTTAAAAGGATAATGTTCGCAGTCTCCCTCAAGAGTGCCTATATTCCCGTCAACTACAAGTGTTTCGTGGATATGCCCTTTGTACCTGGCTTTACCCTTTTTAAAAAAATGAAGCGAATAGTGATACCATCCTCCGTATCTCATAAAATGCCCCAGGAAGAAATTCTTTCTCCTGAATTTAAACGCGGAATAACCCTTATCATCCTCAAGCACGCCCTCTATGTCTTTCTTAAGGCTTTCGGTAACTACCTCATCCGCGTCGAGCTTTATTATCCAGTCTCCTGAGGAAGAGTCTATGCCAATGTTGCAGTCTGTCTCAAAGCTTCCGTCAAACTTATGCTGAATGACCTTAGCGTTATAGCTTTTGCATATATCTACTGTCCTGTCGGCGCTGTAACCGTCTACAACAACTATTTCATCAGCCCATGTTACAGACTTAAGGCACCGCTCAATCTGTTTTTCTTCGTTCTTGACTATTAAGAGCGCGCTCAACCGCATTCTCATATCTTTAAAAGCTCCTTACAGGCTGTAATTACATCTTTAGCGGGTATGCCCTCAAGGCACCTGAGCTCCCGGCATGGCTGTATTTTAAAATTCTTATAACAGGGCCTGCATTCTAAAGAGTTGTTTTTTACTACCACGTGGTTACTGCTTAAGGGATACGGGCCGTATACCTTTTCATCAACAGGACCGAATATCGAGACTGTCCTTGCGCCTGCTG
>CAZBMI010000038.1:0-9355 GCA_964492885.1 uncultured Planctomycetia bacterium
AAACTGGATTTACCCCATATATCTACTGGAGATATATTCAGGCAGACGTCTAAGAGCAGCAGCCCTCTTGGCAAAAAACTTTCTGATTACATGAACAAAGGCGTTCTTGTCCCTGACGAGCTTGTAAATGAAATCGTGGCAGAGCGCCTGAATAAACCGGATATAAAAGATAGGGGTTTTATACTTGACGGTTATCCGCGCACAAAGAACCAGGCTTCGGCTTTAGACAGCGCTCTTGAAAAAGCGGGTATGCGCCTTGATATGGTTATATACATGAAAACCTCTAAAGACGTTATAATATCAAGGCTTACGGGAAGGCGTGTCTGCAGGGTGTGCGGCAGCATCTTTCATGTAAAGAACATACCTCCTAAAAAAGACGGTGTCTGTGATTATTGCGGAGGAGAACTTTATCAGCGTGATGATGATAAAGAAGAGACCGTCTTAAAGCGCCTTCAGGTATATGAGGACCAGACAAGGGAACTTATAGATTATTATGACAATAATGACGTACTAAGGACAGTATCAGGCGACCTTGAGGTGCGCCAGCTTTACGATGTCCTTTACGAGCTCTTTGGCGCGGAAAGGCTTATATGATCGAGCTTAAGTCTCCTGAGCAGATTGACAAGATGAGGAGAGCCTCGAGCATACTGGTTAACGTCCTTAATGATTTAAACGCACATGTCAAGCCCGGGATTACTACTAAAGAGCTTGATGATATAGCAAGAGAGGCGATAGTGTCTTCAAAGGCAAAATGCGCGTTTTTAGGTTATAAAGGTTTTCCAAAATCCATATGCGCTTCTGTCAACGAAGAGATTGTCCACGGCATTCCGTCAAACAGGGCACTGATAGACGGTGATATAGTAAGCCTTGACATAGGCGTTGAGTACCAGGGCTTCTACTCAGACGCGGCCATTACGCTTGCTGTCGGAAGTATTGACGCAGAAACGAAAAGGCTCATTGATACGACAAAACAGTCATTATACAGGGCTATTGAGCGCATAGGACCGGGTGCCAGGGTATCGGACATCTCGTTTGCTATCCAGGAGCATGTCGAAGATAATAAATTCTCCGTAATAAGGGATTTTGTAGGCCATGGCATAGGAGCTAATCTGCACGAGGATCCGCAGATACCAAATTTTGGCCAGCCCGGCATGGGTGTCAGGCTGAAAGAGGGTATGGTTTTTGCCATAGAGCCTATGGTAAGCGCCGGAAAGCCTGATGTGGAGATTCTTGATGACGGTTGGACAGCCGTAACGAAAGACAAGAGCTTTACAGCCCATTTTGAACACACCGTAGCGGTAACATACGCAGGTTATGAGATATTAACAGACGGCATCATGTAAAAGGTATTTAGGTTATTATGAAAGAAGAAGCTATAGAAGTAGAAGGAACTATTCTTGAGGCACTGCCCAATGCCAGATTCAGGGTGGAGCTTGAAAACGGCCACAAGGTATTAGCGCACGTTTCAGGAAAGATGAGAATGTATTTCATAAGGATACTGCCCGGAGACAAGGTAAAGCTCGAATTATCTCCTTATGATCTTACAAAGGGCAGAATCATATACAGGGAGAAGTGATATACATGAAGGTAAGGTCATCTGTAAGGACAATCTGCAGCGGATGCAAGATTATAAAACGAAAAGGCGTAGTCAGGGTAATCTGTAAAAACCCAAAGCACAAACAGAAACAGGGATAATTTGGCAAATAGCTTATAGCAAATAGCAAATTGTAATATAAGGAGAGTAAGAAATGCCGAGAATTTGTGGTGTTGACATACCTAAAGAAAAGAGGATTGATATCTCGTTAACCTATATACATGGTATAGGCAGGACACTTTCGGGCAAGATACTCGAGAGCGTCCAGATAGCACCCAGTGTAAGGGCAAAAGACCTGACTGAACAGCAGATAGCTCAGCTTACTACTGCGATACAGAAGGCTTATACCGTTGAGGGTGATTTGCGCAGAGAGATAACCGCTAATATAAAGCGTAACATGGACATAGGTACTTACAGAGGCCAGCGGCATAAAAAAGGACTTCCCGTAAGAGGCCAGAGCAGCAAGACAAACGCCCGCACAAGAAAAGGGCCTAAGCGCACAGTAGGCGTTCAGAGAAAGAAATAAAAGCGGTATCTTTCGCCATGCTAAGGCATGGTTCGAGATGAATTCGGCCATATGTTTTACGCTCCCTGGGAGGTTGCGTAAATCACGGCTACATTAAGGAGACAAATAAGAGTGGCAAAAAAACCAAAGTCAAAGAAGAAGGTAAAAAGAAGTGTTCCCAGCGGGGTGGTTTATATCCTGGCAACTTTTAATAATACAATAGTTACCATAACCGACCCGGACGGAAATGCCTTATGCTGGGCTTCAAGCGGCGGTTCCGGATTTAAAGGTTCCAAGAAGTCAACTCCTTTTGCCGCGCAGATAGCTGCGGATAAAGCGGCAAAGAAGGCAAAGGATTTCAACATGCAGAAAGTTGATGTTTTTGTAAAAGGACCCGGCGCAGGCAGGGAGTCTACCATAAGGTCAATACAGGCAGCAGGTTTGCAGGTAAGCTCTATTACGGATACTACACCAATACCTCATAATGGCTGCAGGCCGCCCAAAAGAAGGCGCGTGTAAAAATAAAATAAATTTTCTCGGTTTTTGGTTTTCGGTTTACGGTATTCGATAAACGTATATATGCCAATAACCGAAAAACGATAACCGATAACCGAGTCAAGGAGAGTAAATGGCAAGACGTATAGGTTCAATGTGCAGGTTATGCAGAAGAGAAGGGGTTAAGCTCTTTATAAAGGGCGCCAGGTGTGTAAGCCCGAAATGTTCTTTTGATAAAAGGGGCTACAATCCGGGCCAGCACGGCCAGCGCAGGAGAGGTAAGATTTCGGATTACGGAATGCAGCTGCGTGAAAAACAGAAGGTAAAGCGCATATACGGCGTGCTGGAAAGGCAGTTCAGCAACTATTTTGAGAAGGCGGAAAAACAGAAAGGCGTTACAGGCGAGATACTTCTTCAGATGCTGGAGAGGCGCCTTGACAACGCGGTCTTCAGGTCATGTTTCGCGGCTTCGCGCGCGGAAGCGCGCCAGATGGTAAAGCATAATACTATTATGGTAAACAACTCAAAAGTCAATATTCCGTCATACCTGATTAAAAAAGGCGATGTAATAAGCGTATTCGCGAAAGACGCGAAGGCTAAAAGAATCAAAGAAGGTTTAAAGGTAAATAAAGACAGGGGGGTTCCCAAGTGGCTGGCCCTTGATGAAGCAGGGCTGTCCGCAAAAGTTGTTAACCTTCCTGACAGGGAAGACGTCGGGTTCCCGATAGAAGAACAGCTTATTGTAGAGCTTTATTCCAAGTAAAATTCGCACATAACTTACGGAATATAAATGACGTAAGTTATGAGTGCGAATTTTATCCTTAAGGAGCGATAGCGACGAAGGATCTAAAAATTAGATTCTTTGGCTTGCCCCGAACCAAATGTAAAATTTGGTACGGGGCTAACGCTCAGAATGACAAAGCGATTATTATATAATATAAGGAGTTGAAGATATGGGTATAGCGTGGAGAAATTTTGAAATGCCGAAACTGCTGAAAGCGAATGATAATACGCTTTCGGATACATACGGTGAATTTATCGCAGAGCCTTTTGAAAGAGGTTACGGAGTCACGCTCGGCAACAGCCTGCGAAGGGTTTTACTCTCTTCTGTTGAGGGTACCGCGGTAACTAGCATCAAGATAGAAGGTGTTACCCATGAATTTGCGTCTATTCCGGGAGTGGCTGAGGATGTTACGCAGATTATACTTAATATAAAGAAGCTGGTTTTAAGAAGCCATACAACCTCACCTAAGCCAATATTTATAAAGGTGCATCGTAAGGGTGAAGTCACTGCTAAAGATATTATATCCGACGAGACGCTTGATGTAATAAATCCTGATACACACATTGCTACGCTTACCAAGAACACGAAGCTTAACATGGAGCTTGAGGTCGGAAGGGGCAGAGGCTATGTCTCTGCCGAAGGCAACAAGAAAGAGAACCAAACTTTAGGAGTTATTGCCGTTGATTCACTCTTCAGCCCTGTAACAAAGGTTAATTTTCTGGTTGAGGATACCAGGGTAGGGCAGGTTACTGACTATGACAAGATGATACTAAAGATATGGACAAACGGCGCTGTTACCCCGAAAGAGGCGCTTTTATACTCGTCTAATGTCCTCCAGCGCCATCTTGATATATTTGTCAATTTCGGCAAACTTCCGGATGACTTAGAGATTGTTGAAGAGGCGGAAGAGGACGCCGAACTGCTTGATAAATTAAAAATGCCCGTGTCAGAGCTGGAGCTTTCCGTAAGAAGCGCCAACTGCCTGGAAAAGGCGAAGCTTAAGACCATAGGTGAAGTTGTGCGCAAGACAGAGAGCGAGATGCTGAAATACCGCAATTTCGGAAAGAAATCTTTGACAGAGATAGCAGGTGTCTTGGAGAGCATGGGGCTCTCTCTTGGCATGAAGGTAAAGAAATAGATATCTTAAATATTGTAAACTAAAAATAATTTTTTAAGAAAGAATTTAAATGGCATGAGACATAAAAAACTTAACAAGAGGTTTGGCAGGAACAAATCACAGAGAAAGCAGCTTATGCGCTCTTTGGTAAGGAGCTTGTTTGTATCCTACAAGATAGAGACAACCGTTGAGAAGGCAAAAGAGGCACGCAAGCTTGCTGAGAAGATAATCACGCTTGCGAAGACAGGCTCGCTTAAGGATATAAGGGTCATTGAGAGCATACTGCAGGACCGTTCTCTTGTGAGCAAGATATTAAAGGTGGTGTCCCCTCTTTCGAAAGAGAGAAAAGGCGGTTATACGAGAATCTTAAGAAGTGGTTTTCGCAAAGGCGACGGCGCGTCACTTGCTGTACTTGAACTAACGGATATGCCTGTCGCAGAGAAGAAGAAAAAGCAGAAAGAGTCGAAAGCCGGGTCAAAGCCCGGGGGAGAAACACCCGCAAAGAAAGAGCGTAAGCAGCCGGCAGAGGTTATAAAAGAAGAAGACAAGAGAACGCCTGATACTAAGGCTAAGAAAGACAAGCAGCCGCCAAAGGAGAAGGATAAGGGTCTGCCGAAGCAGGCTACTAAGAAAGAAGAGCCTAAGCCAAAAGCGAAAGAGCCCAAAGAGGTTGAAAAGCCTGAAAAACCATCTGAAGGCAAAAAAGGCATATTAGGCAAATTTAAGGGTTTTTTCAAGAAAGATAAGTGAGCCCCGATAAATAGGGGACATGCCTGAAGGGGGCACCCCTGAGTATGCAAAATCCACAAATTTTTGTAATTTTTGCGCTCAGGTGTGTCCCCTTATATTTTATTGACAATATCCTTTATATAGTGTAATATTTACCTTTAAAAAACGGAGAATAAAATATGAGTTTATCCGAGAGAATAAGAGGTATTAAACCTTCAGCAACACTCGGTATTACATCAAAGGCAAAGACAATGAAGAAGCAGGGCATAGATGTCATAAGCTTTGGCGCGGGTGAGCCTGATTTTGATACCCCTGAATACATAAAGGACGCGGCTGTTGAGGCTATAAGCACAGGCAAGACCAAATATACCCCGAGCGTAGGTACTCCGGAGCTCAGGCAGGCTATATGCAAAAAGCTCCTCGATTTTAACAAGCTTGAGTATGAGCCTGATGATATAGTTGTATCAAACGGGGCAAAGCACTCTCTCTATAATATATTCCAGGCTATATGCGATAAAGGCGACGAGGTTATCATCATATCGCCTTACTGGGTAAGCTATGTTGAGATGGTAAAGCTCGCGCAGGCAAGGCCTGTCATTGTTGACACCTGCGCGGAGGATGGTTTTAAAGTAAAACCCGACAACCTTAAAAAAGCCGTTACAGCAAGGACAAAGGCCATAATAATCAATTCCCCGGTAAATCCTACAGGGTCTTTGTATTCCAGAGATGAGTTAAAAGCCATATTTGAAATATTAAAAACAAGTCCCATAAGGATTATAAGCGATGAGATATATGAGAGGCTTGTTTATGATAACCTGGAATGCGTGTCAATCGCGTCTCTCGGACAGGACGCGCAGGATTCTACTATCATTGTAAACGGCGTATCAAAGACGTATTCTATGACAGGCTGGCGCATAGGTTACATAGCCACGACTGATAAGGTTCTTACAAAGGCCGTAAAGAATCTCCAGGACCACTCAAGCTCTAACCCGTGCTCAATAAGCCAGGAGGCAGCGCTTACAGCCCTTACTAAAGAGGACGGCTCTGTAGAATCCATGAAAGCGGAGTTTCAGAAGCGCAGGGACTATATGTTAAGCCGCATAGAATCGATAGATAATATAAGCTGTGTAAAGCCGCAGGGGGCGTTTTACTGTTTCGTGGATGTCTCAAATGTAAACAAAAATACTTTAGAATTCGCGGATGAGCTTTTGGATGAGGCAAAAGTAGCCGTAGTCCCGGGCGAGGGCTTTGGCAGCCCCGGATTTATAAGGCTGAGCTTTGCTACAAGCACGGATAGTATAAAGCAGGGGTTAGGCAGGATAGAGAAATGGCTAAAACAATAGCAGAGAAGATATTAAGCAGGCATTCGGGAAAAGACCTTAAGGCAGGTGATTACGCTATATGCAAGGTGGATTTCTGCTTAGGCCAGGACGGCACGAGCGGGCTTATAATAGACGCGCTTGGAAAGTTAAAAACAGAAAAACTAAAAGCGGCTTCAAAATTCTGCATGGTGATAGACCACAGCGCTCCTTCGCCTAATATAGGAGTCTCGACAATACACAAGAAGATGCGCAATTTCGCGAAATCCAATTCATTAAAACTCTATGACATCGGATGCGGTGTCTGCCATCAGGTTGTGCTTGAATCAGGCAATGTCCTGCCGGGATACCTTGTGCCCGGAGCTGATTCGCATACATGCACATACGGCGCTTTAGGGGCCCTTTCAACAGGATTTGGCTCTACAGACCTTGCGATAACACTTGCAAGCGGAGAGAACTGGTTTAAGGTGCCGCAGACTTTGAAAGTCGTTGTAAACGGAAAACTCAAGAAGGGTGTATACTCAAAAGACCTTATACTGTATATAATAGGTGACTTGACTGCTGACGGAGCTACTTACGAGGCTGTGGAATTTTACGGGGCCGGCATAAGAGCGTTATCGATGGACGAGCGTTTTACCATATCCAATATGGCTGTTGAGATGGGCGCTAAATGCGGTATCATACCTCCTGATGAGAAGACCCTTAAATGGTTAAAACTTTGGACAAAAAAGAAGATAGAGCCTGTCTATGCTGACAAGGATGCCGTGTATTCAGCAGTAAAATATTATGATGCCTCTAAGATATCTCCTCAGGTAGCAATGCCGCACCAGGTAGATAACGTGACAAGCATAACAAAACTTAAAGGCAGGCATATAGACCAGGCCTTTATCGGCACATGCACAAACGGCAGATTTAATGACTTGAAGATAGCCGCATCTATACTAAAAGGAAAGAAGGCGCATCCTGATGTAAGGCTTATTATTGCGCCTGCCTCAAAAGGCGTCTTCTTAAAGGCAATGAAGGCAGGTATTATAGAGGCCCTTGTAAGCGCAGGGGCAAATGTCGTAACGCCGGGATGCGGGCCATGTGTCGGCACACATAACGGCGTGCCTTCTGATAAAGAGGTAGTACTCTCAACCGCGAACAGAAACTTTAAAGGCAGGATGGGCAACCCGAATGCCTTTATATATCTGGCTTCTCCGGCTACGGCAGCGGCATCCGCGATTAAAGGAGTAATGACAGACCCCAGGAGTTTCGTAAAATGATATTAAAAGGACGCGTACATAAATTCGGGGATGCTATTAATACGGATTACATCATATCCGGCAGGTATAAATTCAGGATACAGGATCCAAAAGAGCTTGCAAAGCATGTTATGGAGGACTTAAAACCCGATTTTTACAAAGGTGTTAAAAAAGGAGACTTCCTGGCAGCAGGAAGTAACTTTGGATGCGGCTCATCAAGAGAGCAGGCGCCCCTGGCAATTAAATACTCGGGCATACAGGCTGTTATAGCAAAATCCTTTGCCAGGATATTTTTCAGAAACGCCATAAACTTAGGGCTCCTTCTTATCGAATGCGATACAGATGATTTAAAACAGGGTGATGCCCTTGAGGTGGATACTGTAAAAGGTTATGTTCTTAACAGGACCGGAAACAAAAAGAAACAGATAAACCCTTTACCGGGTTTTATGGCGCGTATAGTAAAAGACGGCGGGGTCATCAGGCACTTTAAAAAACACGGCGGTTTTAAGATATGAAGGTAACGGTAATAGGAGCAGGCCATGTAGGCGCAACCACTGCTATGAGAATTCTCGAGGCAGGCCTTGCGGATATAGTGCTTCTTGACATAGAGCAGTCCATAGCAAAGGCAAAGGCCGAAGACCTGATGGATGCCGCCTCTCTTATATGCCATAACAGGAATATTCTCGGTACATCAGATTACAGTAATACCAGAGACAGCGATATCATAGTTGTGACAGCAGGTTTTGCGAGAAAGCCCGGCATGACAAGGGAAGAGCTTTTAAGCAGGAACAGCTCTGTGATGAAGAGCGTTGTAAAGGGTTTTAAGGAGTTTAATGAAAACCCCGTTGTCATAGTTGTTACCAATCCGCTTGATGTCATGGCATATTTGGTTTGGAAGGAGAGCGGCATAGATTCTAAAAGGGTATTCGGCATGGCAGGATGCCTTGATTCATCGAGAATGAACCTTATGATAAGCAGGGTTCTTAACAAGCCTCTGCAGGATATAGATTCTCTTGTCCTCGGAACGCATGGCGAGACCATGGCCCCTGTATTGAGCCACAGCAAGATAAACAGCCAGCCTGTTGCCGATATAGCGGACAAAGATAGCGCAGAGAGCATAATCCAAAAGACAAAGTCGCGTGGAGCTGAGATTGTATCATACCTTGGCACGGGAAGCGCTTTTTACGCGCCCTCTGCAGGAGTATTTCGAATGGTAAAGGCTGTTGTAAATGATACGCAGGAGATAATGCCGTGTTCATGCTATCTAAACGGTGAATACGGGATTAAAGATATATACCTTGGTGTCCCCGCACAGTTAGGCGCAGAGGGCGTACAGGAGATAATCGAACTGCCTCTTACCGGCGAAGAGAGGCAGCTCATCAACAACGCGGCGGATTCTGTGCGCGGCAATATACTCTCAGTCAATCCAGATTAATAAAAAATGAAGAACGATTATGACCTTATAGTTATAGGCGCAGGCCCGGGGGGAATGGCCTCTGTATTAAGGGCCTCGGAGCTGGGAATAAAGGCCTGCCTTATAGAGAAAGAGCTTATCGGAGGCACATGCC
>CAZBMI010000039.1:0-1989 GCA_964492885.1 uncultured Planctomycetia bacterium
CGTGAATACGAGCAGCTTACGCAAAAATTCTTTATGGACTTAACCACCACAAAGCAATTACAGGCAGAGCAAACTGCGGCCAAAAAGAGGGGGGAAGCGGATATCGAAAAGGAAAAGAAAGCCGCAGGCATTTACAGCCCGCGGTTTTTTTGTTTACTAATTGCCTGTTCTGGGATATAATAACTGAGCCTTTATGAGTTTTGCATGGAGGTTCATCCTGAAGCCCGAAGGGCTGAAGGATCTAATAATTATGTTATGTCAAAAGGAGGGCACGGGCCATGCCAAAGATAGACTTCGAAAAGATGTCATTAAAACGCAAGATAGCCTTTACAGTTGTGGCCGCACTTTACGCGTTAGCTATTCTCGGGAACGCGCGCTTTGGCATCGTAGAGGTAATATGTGTTACTCTTGCCTTTATAGCAATAACCGCGATCGTATTAATCTGGGTAAAATAAGCTTGAAGGGGAAGGCCCTAAAAAAGACACCCCTTAAGCGCGAAATTTTTTGTTTTTCGCTGTTTTTTGCGTTATAGACTTTCTATTTAGGCCTCTGAATATCTTATTGACGGCAATATATCTTTCTGTTAGAATAACTTTTTCTTAAGTACTAAGTAAAGGAGATTCTCCATGATTCCACGTTACAGTTTGCCCCCCATGAGCCGCATCTGGCAGCAGCAGAATAAATTCCAGAAGATGATGGAAGTTGAGGTAGCCGCGTGTGAGGCTCACGCGAAAGCGGGAAAGATTCCCAAAAGGGCTTTCTCGCGTATAAAGAAAAAGGCAAAGTTTGACTTAAAATCCATAGAGGCGCTTGATAAAAAGACAAATCATGATGTTGCCGCCTTTGTGGAGAACTTACAGGATAATGTGGGAAAAGGCGGCGAGTATATACACATGGGCCTTACCTCAAATGATGTTACTGACACAGCCCTTGCCCTGCAGATGCGGGAAGCCGCTGACGTTATACTCAAAGACCTGGAGCTTTTAAAAGAATCGCTTATTAAAAAGGCAAAGAGATACAGGTCCGCGGTAATGATAGGAAGGACCCACGGTGTGCACGCGGAGCCTGTTACATTCGGTTTTAAAATGGCGATTTTTGTCGAAGAGACAAAACGTAACATAGAGCGTATTAAGCAGGCAAAAGAGAATATAAGTGTTGGAAAGATATCAGGCGCGGTAGGGACCTTTTCCAACTTAGAGCCTGGCATAGAAAGCTATGTATGCAAAAAGCTTGAATTAAAGCCCGCGCCCATATCGAACCAGGTCCTGCAGAGAGACAGGCACGCGCAGTACCTTACATCCATAGCGATAACAGGCGCTACTCTTGAAAAACTCGCCACAGAGATAAGGGGCTTACAGCGCACAGAGATACTCGAGGCGGAGGAGTATTTTTCAAAGACGCAGAAAGGCTCATCCGCGATGCCTCACAAGAGAAATCCCATTACCTGTGAGAGGATATGCGGCTTGGCCCGCGTCTTAAGAGGCAATGCCTTGGCGTCCATAGAGAATATAGCGCTTTGGCATGAAAGGGATATAAGCCATTCCTCTGTAGAGAGGGTTATAATACCGGATTCAACGATACTGCTTGATTATATGCTTAATACCATGGCCCAGCTTATAGAGCATCTGGTAGTTTACCCTGAGAACATGCAGAAAAACCTTAAAAAGACAGGCGGTCTTATATTTTCACAGCGGGTAATGATAGAGCTTATAAAAGCAGGCAAAACACGCGAGCAGGCTTACAGGCTTGTGCAGAAACACGCTATGAATACATGGAAGAATAACGCTGATTTCAAAGAGCTGCTTCTAAATGACAGCGAGATAAGAAAGGCGTTAAAACCTTATAAGATAAACAAGTGTTTTGAGCTGGATTCTTATATACGCAACATAAAGAAGGTATTAAAGAGAACGGGTATCATATCAAAGTAAATGAGCACATAAGTTATGGAGCGATAGCGACATAACTTATAAGTGCGAATTTATCCTGAGG
>CAZBMI010000039.1:2089-9276 GCA_964492885.1 uncultured Planctomycetia bacterium
TATGAGGGAAAGGCAAAGAAGCTCTTTACGACAGAAGACGCGGATATTTATATACAGGAGTTTAAGGATGACGCGACCGCCTTTGACGCCACAAAAAAAGGCACGATATCAGATAAGGGCGTAGTAAACAACAAGATTTCTACAAGGCTGTTTAAACTGCTCCAGGAGAAGGGGATACCAACGCATTTTATAGAGATGCTAAATGACAGGGACATGGCAGTTAAAAAAGTAGAGATTGTGCCCTTAGAAGTTACCATGCGCAATGTTGTCGCAGGCGGCATGGCAAAGCTGCTGGATTTGGAAGAGGGCATTATTCTTGATGAGCCTGTTTACGAATATCATTACAAAAACGACAGCCTGCACGACCCGCTTATAAACGATTACCATGTAAAGGCATTAAGGCTCGCTACTGATGAGGAACTTGACAAGATAAAAGATATGTCATTTAAGATAAACAGCATATTAAAAGAGTTTTTCAGCGCGAGAAACCTTGAGCTGATAGACTTTAAGCTCGAATTCGGCAGGTGTAAAGACGGTATCATACTGGCAGATGAGATATCCCCTGATACTTGCAGGCTTTGGGAAAAAGGTTCCAACAGAAAGATGGATAAAGACAGGTTTCGCAGGGACCTTGGAAGCATAGAAGAGACATACCAGGAAGTGCTTAAGATAGTAACAGAGTAAGATGAGTCAAAAAAAATACCTAAGCTATAAAGACGCGGGCGTTGATATATCCAAAGGAAGCCTTTTTATAAAAAAGATAAAGCCCTTTATACGCTCAACGAAAAACAGCAGTGTCCTTTGCGATGTGGGTTCTTTCAGCAGCCTCTACTCGATCGCGGGGGAAAAATATAAAGAACCGGTGCTAGTTTCTTCCTCGGACGGAGTCGGCACAAAACTCCTTATTGCCCAGGCCTTAGGCTCTCATAAGTGGGTAGGCTATGACTTAGTCGGCATGTGCGCGAATGACATAGCAACAACAGGTGCCAAGCCTTTATTTTTTCAGGATTACATATCAACAGGCAGGCTCAAGATTTCTGTGTTAAAAGATGTTGTAAAGAGTATCGCCTCCGCGTGCAGGGAATCAGGTTACGCGCTTGTAGGCGGAGAGACAGCCGAGATGCCAGGCATGTATAAGCCCGGAGAATATGACCTTGCCGGTTTCTGTGTAGGTATCATAGAGAAGAGTAAGATTATAAACGGCTCTTCCATAAAAAAAGGCGATATTATAATAGGCCTTGCCTCAACAGGCGCGCATTCAAACGGCTATTCTCTTATAAGGAAGGTATTTTCAAAAAAAGAGCTGTTTAAGTTTAAAACCTCCATCCTTAAGCCGACACGCCTTTATACAAACCCTTTACAGGAGCTGCGAAAGAAAACCAGCATAAAAGGCATCGCGCATATTACAGGCGGTTCTTACCTTGAGAAAGTTCCGCGCATTATTCCAAAAGGCTTATGCGCGGTTATTGATACATGTTCATGGGATGTGCCCGGTATATTTAAAAAGATACAACAAAGAGGCAATATAGCTGATACTGAGATGTACCGCACCTTCAATATGGGCATAGGCATGCTGGTTGTCCTTGCTGAAAAAGATGTAAAAAAAGCAACTGCCGTATTTTCAAAACACAGGATAAAATCCCGGGTAATAGGCGGCATTGAGAAAGGCGCTAAAAAGGTAAGGCTTGTATAGAAGATGAAAGTCCTTGTAATAGGTTCAGGCGGAAGAGAGCACGCGCTATGCTGGAAGCTGGCGCAGAGTAAGCGTTTAACAGAGCTTTACTGCGCTCCGGGTAACGCGGGTATATCAGAGCTTGCCGAACGCGTTGATATAAAAGCAGGTGATATAGATTCTCTATCTGAATTTGTTGTTAAAAATAAGATAGACCTTACGGTCGTAGGGCCTGAACAGCCTCTGGTAGACGGCATAGTGGATAATTTTAACAAAAAGGGCTTAAAGATATTCGGGCCTGATACGAAAGCGGCAAGGCTTGAGGCAAGCAAGGTATTTGCCAAAGAGCTTATGGCAAAATTTAAACTTCCGACAGCAGGCTTTGAGGTGTTTAACAGGCCGGATAAGGCAAAATCTTTTGTCAAGACAAAGGAATTCCCTGTTGTTATAAAGGCAGACGGCCTTTGCGCGGGAAAGGGTGTTATAATAGCCGATACAGAAGAAGAGGCATCTTCGGCAATCGACTCTTTTATGAAAGATAAGAAGTTCGCCGCGGCAGGAGAAAGAATAGTCATAGAAGACTGCCTGAAAGGCGAAGAGGCGTCAATAATGCTTGTAACAGACGGCAAGGATTTTATTTTGATGCCAACGAGCCAGGACCACAAGAGGGCACTGGACAATGACAAAGGCCCAAATACAGGAG
Source organism: uncultured Planctomycetia bacterium (assembly GCA_964492885.1). GTDB lineage: Bacteria > Omnitrophota > Gorgyraeia > JABMRG01 > JABMRG01 > CAZBMI01. Next base: position 4,465 of record CAZBMI010000039.1, read on the forward strand.
GCATGGGCGCTTATTCTCCGGCCCCTGTAATTGACAAGGCGCAGGAAGGCAAAATAGTATCCACCATCATAAAGCCTCTTATGCGGGGATTATCAAAAGAAGGGATTTCATATAAAGGTGTTCTTTATATCGGGCTTATGATAGCAGATAACAACCCCTATATACTTGAGTTTAATGTCCGCTTCGGTGACCCGGAGGCACAGGTTATATTACCCAGGCTTAAGTCAGATATTTTGGATATAATAGAGGCATCTGTAGAGGAAAGAATAAAAGACTTAAGGCCCGAAATCGATACCCGGGCCTGCGTATGTGTTGTCTGCGCGTCAGACGGATACCCGGGCAGCTATAAGAAAGGTCTTCCTATAAACGGCCTTGATAAGGCCTCAGGCATGGATGATATTATTGTATTTCACGCCGGGACAAAATCAGCGGGTCATTCACAATACGAAACAAACGGCGGGCGTGTTCTCGGTATCGCGTCTCTTGGCACGGACATAAAGAACGCTATAGATAAGGCATATGAAGGTGTTTCGGTTGTTAATTTCGAAGGCATACAATACAGGAAAGACATAGGACATAAAGCGCTTGAAAGAGTTTAGAGGAGAAATTGACATGGCTGATAAACAGGTTGTTATTATAATGGGAAGCAAGTCTGACATGCCGGTTATGCGCAACAGCGTGGATACATTGAGGCAATTCGGCATAAGCTGTGACGTAAAGGTCTTATCCGCGCACAGGACACCCAGGCAGACGATTAAGTTTGCCTCTTCTGCTGATGTAAAAGGGTATAAGGTGATAATAGCCGCGGCAGGAGGCGCAGCGCACTTAGCAGGCGTGATAGCCGCGCACACAAACCTTCCTGTGATAGGGGTCCCTATCGAGACAAAATCACTCGGAGGCGTTGATTCATTGTTCTCTACTGTCCAGATGCCCGGAGGTATACCGGTAGCGTGTATGGCCATAGGCAAGGCAGGCGCGATAAACGCCTCGATTTACGCGGCAGAGATTCTGGCCTTAAGCAGTAAGAGCCTGCAAAAGAAACTCGCTCTGCACAAAAAATCACTCCAAGCAAAAGTTCTTAAAAAATGAAAGCTGCTGTTATAAATATCGACGCTTTTTCTCCCGAAGCTGAAAAGATAAAAGAGGTTGCGGAGATCTTGCGCAAAGGCGGCATAGCCGCGATTCCCACAGAGACAGTATTCGGCATCGCCTGCCGCGTTTCTGATAAAGAAGCCATAGACAGGATATACGATATAAAACAGAGGCCCAGGAGTAAGCCCTTTACAACACAGATTGCTGATGTTGACCGGATCTATGATTATACGGATTCTCTGAAGCCCAGGGTAAAGGACATCTTAAACCGTTTCTGGCCCGGCCCGCTTACAGTCATCATTAATACCGGCAAAGAAAAAAAGGGTTTCAGGATACCTGCGAATAAAAGCGCTCTCGCGATTCTTAATGAGATAGATTTTGCTCTTGCGGTAACAAGCGCGAATATATCGGGCAGAGACGCCTTCCATACCGCAAAAGAGGTAATAGGTTATTTCGGAGATTCACTGGATGTGATTGTTGATGACGGATTAGAGGCAGGCGGCATAGAATCCACGGTCTTAGACTGCGCAGAGGAGCCTTTTAAGATAGTAAGGCAGGGCGCCATAGCGGATAAGCTCAAGAAATACATTTTAAGCTCAATTTAAAATGACAATATGCGGATTGTGCGCATCCTCCGGATAACTTATTATTCTAAGGCCTGCCATAAATAATATGAGCAAGACAAAGAAGATACTCGTTGTATGTACAGGCAATGCCTGCCGCTCACCCATGGCAGAGGGATTTTTAAAAAAATACCTGGATCCTGAGGATGGTTTTGAGGTATATTCCGCCGGAATATCAGCTGTTGACGGGCAGGCCCCTACCGATTTGGCCATAACGGTTATGAAAGAGTGCGGCATAGATATATCAGCTTATTCATCAACAGCTTTTGAATACGAGATGGCTGAATTATCGGACATTATACTGGTGATGACACAAGCGCATAAGAGTTTTATCGTCAATACGGTCCCCGGGGTAAAGCCAAAGACATTTCTTTATAAAGAGTTCGCGGGCATTGTTGACCAGGATAAGGATATAGCAGACCCCATAGGCCGCCCGATAGAAACCTACAGAAGCGTACGCGATACGCTTAAAAACTTAACGCAGGATATAATAGTAAAGCTCATGACCACGGATTAGCAGGAAAGGGCAAAAAAAATGAAGATAGCGATTGGTTCTGACCACGGCGGTTTCAAATTAAAAGAATCTCTTATACCTTATCTCAAGAAGAGGGGCCATAATGTTATTGACGCGGGTTGTTTCAGCGAAGACAGCTGTGACTACCCGAAATACAGCCGTGAAGTAGCCATACTTGTAAGCAAGGGGATAGTCAAGAGAGGAATAACCATATGCAAAAGCGGGATAGGAAACTCCATCATGGCGAATAAGGTAAAAGGCATAAGGGCCGCGTTGTGTTATAGCATGGCGCAGGTAAAGTCGAGCAGGCAGCATAATGACGCGAATGTGCTTTCATTAGGAGCGCTTTACACTCCTGAGGCGCTTGCGAAAAAAATGGTTTTCGCCTGGCATAAGACAAAGGCATTAGGCGGAAGGCACGCGCGCAGGGTAAAACAGATAAGCCGTTTTGAGAAGCTTTCTTAGCAAAAATATCATAGCAGCGCATCAGCGAAGGAGCCTATCAGAAGAGATTGCTTCGCTACGCTCGCAATGACTATTTTTGGCAACCGCAATAGAGGAGAGGCAATCCATGAGTGCCATAAAAAAGTATGACAAAGAACTTTATAAAGCTATAAAGGGCGAACAGAAGAGGCAGCAGGATAACTTAGAGCTTATCGCAAGTGAGAATTACGCCACAGAAGCCGTGCTGGAGGCCCAGGGCTCTGTCCTTACAAATAAGTACGCGGAGGGTTATCCCGGCAGGCGCTGGTACGGCGGATGCGAGCACGTTGATACAGCCGAGAACCTTGCCATAGAAAGGGCAAAGGCGCTGTACAAAGCCGAACACGCCAATGTCCAGCCGCATTCAGGCTCAAGCGCGAATATGGCTGTAGTGATGAGCCAGCTTAAATTCGGGGAGAAGATACTTGCCATGGACCTTGCCTGCGGCGGCCACCTGACACACGGACACCCGTTGAACTTTTCGGGAAAATATTTTACTATAGTACCTTACGGAGTAGACAGAAAAACAGAACGAATAGATTATGACAAGATACTCTCATTGGGAAAAAAGCATAAGCCCAAGCTCGTAATAGCAGGCGCGAGCGCGTATCCCAGGACCATCCACGCCAGAAAGTTAAGAGAGATATGCGATAAGACAGGCGCCATGCTTATGTTTGACATGGCGCACATAGCAGGTCTTGTTGCCGCGGGATGCCACCCGAACCCTGCTGCCTATTCAGAGTTTGTGACAAGCACAACACACAAGACTCTCTGCGGCCCCAGGAGCGGTTTTATACTGTGTAAAAAGGAGTTTGCGAAATCGATAAACTATATGGTATTTCCCGGATTGCAGGGAGGGCCGCTTATGCACATAATAGCGGCAAAGGCAGCTGCTTTTAAAGAAGCCGGGACAGAGAGGTTTAAGAAGAAGCAGGCCCGGACAATAAAGAACGCCGCCGTATTATCGGATGAGCTTAAGAAAAGAGGTTACAGGATAGTATCCGGCGGAACGGATAACCATATGCTTCTTGTAGATGTATTCAAGTCAAAAGGCATAACGGGCAAAGATGCTTCAGCAGTGCTTGACAAGGCATGCATTACCGTAAACAAAAATCTTATACCCTATGACACGCAATCTCCTCTTGTGGCAAGCGGCATAAGGCTCGGAAGCGCCGCTCTTACAAGCCGCGGCATGAAAGGAGAACAGATGAGGTATGTCGCCTCGCTTATCGATGAGGTCCTTTCCAATGCTTTTAACGCAAGAAAGATAAAACAGGTAAGGGAGGCTGTATTGCTCCTTACGAAAAGATTCCCTGTTTATAAATCCGGCGTGCTCTTATGAAAAAAATAATCACCAAAAACCAAAAACTAAAGACTAAAAACAAAAAACTAACAAGGCCTGACTGGGACGAGTATTTTTTAAAATTGGCCTCTCTGGCTTCAGAGCGCGCTACCTGCCTGAGGCGCAAGGTAGGCGCGGTGATTGTAAAAGATACGCACCTTTTGTCAACAGGATATAACGGCCCGCCGAGAAATATCACCCATTGTGATGTTACCGGATGCATGCGAGAAAAACTTAAGGTTCCGTCGGGGCAAAGGCACGAACTATGCCGCGGCCTGCATGCCGAACAGAACGCCATTATACAGGCAGCTCTTTACGGAGTAGGGCTTAAAGGCTCGACCTTGTACTGCACGACTTTGCCCTGCTCAATCTGCGCGAAGATGATTATAAACGCCGGGATAAAAGAGGTTGTTATATCCGGCGGATACCCTGACAAGATGGCGGACGATTTTTTTAAAGAAGCAGGTGTAAAAGTAAGGCATATTAAAAAATAGAAGAAAATAGAAGATTTAAAGAGCTTTAAGAGGTTTTTACGGTAAAACCCCGCCAAATCAGTCATTTTAACAGTTTGACAATACAACATATAGGGTGTAAACTTTCGCACTGCTACTATATAATGTATTTTTGATATGACAACTTCTGTTTTTAAAGAGTAAGGTTTTTCTCATGAGATGCCCGTATTGTGGGTATAAAGAAGATAAGGTAATAGATTCCCGCGCGAGTTCGGAAAACGACTCCATCCGCAGGCGCAGAGAGTG
>CAZBMI010000040.1:0-9260 GCA_964492885.1 uncultured Planctomycetia bacterium
ATTTGACAAAATGACTATTTAGTATTAATATGAGAATATGAGCGATAGCGCGAACATCAGCCAATTATTAGAATTTTACCGCTTGGCCAAAAAAGACGCCCTCAAATACCGCAAAAAGCGCGCTCTTTATAATGATATCGCAAAAGATAAAGGCGCGCATTTTATAGGTATCGCAGGCCCAAGAGGCGTTGGCAAGACGATTATACTTAAGCAGTTAGCCGCAGCAAATAAAAGGTCATTTTATATATCCCTTGATACCATGAAGGGAGCGCTTTTTGATATCATAAAGGCCTTGCATGAGTCCATGCATGTAAAGTTGTTTTTGCTGGATGAGGTACATTTTTATTCCGGTTTTGAGGCAGATATTAAAAAGGCATATGATATTTTTGATATTAAGGTAATATTCACCAGCTCAACGGCGCTTGGTATATATGAATCAAGTTATGACCTTTCAAGGCGCGTTGTACTAAAACCACTTTATCCATTTTCCTTAAGAGAATACGCTGAATTTAAGTACAATCAAACCTTTAGCAGGCTGACACTTCAAGGCCTGATAGAGAATGATATCTCTTCAGGCCTCCTTAAGGCAGGAGAGCATTTTTCCTCATACATACAAGGCGGGCTTATGCCTTTTGCCCTGGAAGAACCCCAACCTTTAATAATTTTAAGTAATATCCTTAAAACCATAATACATAAAGATATCCCCCGCATAGCAAAACTTTTAACAGGAGAGTTAGACAGCATAGAACAGCTCGTTCGGTTCGTGGGCTTATCAGGAATAGACGGAATCAATTATTCCTCAATAGCGCGCAACATACAAATCACCAAATATAAGGCAGAGCAGTATATCTCTCTTTTAGAAAAAGCGTTTGTTCTGCATAAGATATTGCCGGCAGGAAGCAACGTGCTTAAGGAGCCGAAAGTAGTCATGTCTTTGCCTTACAGGCTCTTGTACAAGCCGTTTAGCGAGGCCATAGGAGGCTTGAGAGAAGATTTTTTTGTCGGGATACTCCGGTCTTTAGGGAAAAATATCTTTTACCTGAAATCAAAGCGTGGCCAAAAAACACCGGATTACTTTATACGTGATTTGAAAGGCATCGTTTTCGAGATAGGAGGAAAAGGTAAAGGAAGAAGCCAGTTTAAGGGAGTTAATACCAGGAAAAAGATTATTCTCGCTGATGGGTATGACACCTCCGGCATGCGCAGGCCGTTATTTTTGATAGGATTGCTGTAAAAAGAACCAAGGGGTCAGGTCTTGAACATTTGACTTAATTAACCAAACCTTGTGTCATCCTGAACGAAGTGAAGGATCTAAACCTTAGATTCTTCGCTACGCTCAGAATGACAGAGATGTAAAGTCAAATGTTCAAGACCTGACCCCTGCAGTTCTTATCAACATACATGGTTGACTTTGTAGCAAAATAATAGTAAAATATGGTTGACTTTATAACAAAAATATAAGGAATACGAAATTTCATGTTTGACAGGGCAATAACTGCAGAATTAGAGTCCTGGGCAGAAAGGCCAAATAGAAAACCGCTGGTCTTACGCGGTGCCCGGCAGGTAGGCAAAACAACAGCTGTTGAAATATTTTCAAAAAAGTTTAAGCATTATATATATTTAAATCTTGAAAATCACAATGACAGGCAGATATTTGAAAAGAAATTAGAGATCAAAGAACTTATACAGGCTGTATTTTTCCTGAAGAATAAGCGTATCACAAAGGAAAAGACCCTTATTTTTATTGATGAGATACAAAATTGCCCCCAAGCGGTTTCCGCTCTGCGCTATTTTTACGAGTCAGCCGGGGATTTATTTGTTATAGCGGCAGGCTCGGTCTTGGAATCTTTAATAGATAAGCAGATTAATTTTCCTGTCGGCAGAGTCGAGTATCTCTATATGAAACCCTTGACCTTTACCGAGTATCTAACAGCGCTTGCGGAGGTCTCTTCGCTGGAGATGTTACAGCAAATCCCATGCCCTGATTTTTCTCATGAGAAACTGCTTAACCATTTTTATAAATATACGCTGATAGGCGGCATGCCGGAGATAATACGCGTGTATGCTGAAACAGGGGATATCTATCAGTTAAAGCCGGTCTATGAAGGGCTTTTGCGCTCTTATCTTGATGATGTTGAAAAATATGCCGGCAGCAAAAGCAGCGCTAAAATAATAAGGCACGCGATAGAGAGCTCTTTCTTTTCAGCCGGAAACAGGATTCGCTTCGAGGGCTTTGGCAGTTCACATTATAAGTCAAGAGAGATATCAGAGGCCCTCAGGACCCTTGAGAAGGCCATGCTTATTTATTTGGTATATCCTGTTACAGGCGTTAAACCGCCGGCAGTGGCAGACCGTAAAAAATCCCCCAGGCTGCATTGTATTGATATAGGCTTGGTAAACTATTTTTCCGGACTGCAAAAGGAACTTTTTGGGGCCAGGAGTTTAGACAGCGTCTATGAAGGCAAAATAATAGAGCAGGCAGTAGGCCAGGAACTGCTGGCTAACAGCCGGTCCCTTGACGAGCGCGTGCAATTTTGGGTAAGAGAGAAGAAGCAGTCAAGCGCACAAATTGATTATGTTATTCCTTTTGAAAATTATCTTATACCTGTTGAGGTTAAATCTGGCGCAGCAGGGAGGCTCCGTTCTCTGCATGAGTTTATTGACAGGGCTCCGCATGCGTATGCTGTGAGGCTCTGTTCGGGAACGCTGTCAATAGACAAGATAAAAACAATTAAAGGCAAGAGTTTTTCTCTGTTAAATATCCCTTTTTACCTGGCAGGATATATCAAGCAGTATCTTAGTTGGTTTATAAAAAACCAAGGGGCCAGGCTTTAATCCCCTTCAAAAGAAAATAACAATTTCAACAAATTTCTGTTGCGTACTTCCAATCTGATAAGATATTATATAACATAAGGAGAAGCTTATAAAAAATATGCTTTTTTTACGCCGCGCATTTAGCAGCAGTCAGATTTTGAAAGTTGCGCGCTTAGTTAAGTCACATGTTCAAGACCTGACCCCTGTAGTTTGCGCAGGCAAATGAGGTAGTTTTGCGGATAGACATAAAAGGCTAAGTAAAGTATATTTATAGTAGAGATAATCAAGAATGTCATCCTGAGTCAGTCTACGGTTGGCTCAGGATGACACTGACATAAATAGCAGGAAGCGAGGATAATAAGATGAGACACTATAATAGGAAGGTTAGGGATTGCTTCGCCTGCCTTCGGCAGGCTCGCAATGACAATAAGGGGGGCCCTCCGAATAACAGCGGTAAGATAGCGCTGGCCGCGGCCTTGTCTATTCTTATTATAGGAGTCTCTCTGTTTGCGGTATTTAATTATATAAGCTCTTACACTTTAGCAGGCACAGGCGAAGGCGAGACCACAGAGACCATAAGCCGCAAATCCCCGCTTGTATGGCGCACAGACGGTAATGGTGATTACCTTTTGCCTGAATTCAAGTCCAACACCATTCAGGAGCTTGCGGACGCGGTTGAGATACCTGGCCAGATAGAGTCATTGACAGCTACCTGGGAATTTGACGGAGAGGTCTTATTAGAGGTCAGCACTGATAACGGCAAAAACTATACTCAGGTTGTATACGGCACAGCGCTTACTTCATCTTCTGTAAAGGGCAATGAGCTTAAATGGCGGCTTACTATCATGCCTGAGAGCGAGGTCTACGAGATAAAGATAGCTTATACTGATACCTCAGGCGTGGCAGGCAGTTTCGGAAGCCCGCAACTTTCAGGGTTTAAGTACAGGAAGGCTATCGTCATTGCGAGGAGCGAAGCGACGCGGCAATCTCAAATGTCTGGGATTGCTTCGCCTGCGGCTCGCAATGACGCGCTGTTTAACTACCAGGTGAAAGTAGAGGTGGATGAGGCTGATATAAGGACAGAGGCGGATTTTGCAGATATAAGATGGACAGCAGGAGACGGCGAGACACTCCTTAAGCATTATTTAGACAGCGTAACAGGCGCAGCTCCTGCAAGAAAAGCTGTCTATTATATCAAAATCCCTGTTATATCAGGGGATAGTTTCAAGGCATATATATATTACGGCAACCCGGATGCAGATGATATATCAGACGCAAAAGAGGTCTTTGACATATATGATGATTTTGATGAGAATAGTTTAGATTCTTCGGCTTCGCCTCAGAATGACAATGGGACTGTCCCCTTTGGGGATAAATGGGATATAGACACAGAGCTTAACGGAAGCTATACATTGAGTGACTCCATGCTCAAGCTTGACGCGGCAAAGATTCTTTCAAAAGATTATCAATTAAAAGACGGAATTATAGAATACAGGGCAAAGTCAGAGGCAGGTTATGAGGCAAGGGCCATTATCCGCGATGATAAGAAAAGCACAAGCCTTACCGAGCTTGCGTATTCCTCTAACTATGAAGGCGCTGAGCACTGCATAGCAGTGGGAAACATTGTAAAGGCAAATGCTGTAAAACCCATACTGCCTAATACGTTTTACGACTTCCGCGTTACTGTTTTTGGCGATAAGATAACATTTGAGAGGCTTGGGATAAAAAGGGGACTGTCCCCTTTTTCGGATGAGCCGGAGGCATCGGTCACTTATGATAATACAGGCGGGCTCGCCAAAGGTTACATAGGCCTTGAGGCAGGCGGCGAAGGAGACGGTGACAGCGTTGCCTGCTATGAATGGATTAGAGCGCGCAAGTATGTTGAGCCTGAGCCAACAGCCAGTATAGCAGGCGCAGAAGAAAAGGTTGACTTAGCGGAGTTTTACAATACAACAGTAGCTTATAACGGTAACCTTGTCCTTGATGAGGCAGAAGGGGCCTATTTCTTATCAGGCACATACATTACAGCGCCTGTATTTACATCATGCAATGTAAGCACTATAACGCCTGCAGTTGTCATTGCGAGGAGCGAAGCGACGCGGCAATCTCAAACATCTGGGATTGCTTCGCCTTTGGCTCGCAATGACGGACATGGCGTCCCAGACGGCGTATCAATAGATATATCAGCAGACGGAGGCGAAAACTGGAGACAGGACTGCAAAAACAGCAAGATATATACAGCATCGCAGGATTTTGAAACCGGCAAACAGCTCTTACTGCGCGCGAACCTGTCTGCTTCGTCATCGCGAGGAGCCCCTTCGACTTCGCTCAGGGTAAACTCCGGCGACGCGGCAATCTCTATTTCAGAGCTGAACATGGAGTATTCCACAGCCCCTGTAGTCACATCAGCGAATATCCACTGCTTGGGAGCGACAGGCGCGGAAGGGGCTTATGTATCAGGCGATACAATGATTATTAAGTGGGATAACTCCATTACAGGCGATAATAATCCTGATATACTCTCAGCAACATGTAATCTTGCCGCATTCGGTGGAAGCAAAAAGGCAAAGATGAAAGACTTAAATAATGAAAATACTTATACTGTAAAGTATAAGGTCCCTGAGAACTTAAAGACAACCGCCAATATCTTTGTTACAGCGACAAATGCCTGCGGCATGGCTACAAGAGACGGCCATATTTTGAGTGTAGATACCATGGAGGAGAGGGGACTGTCTACACCTGAGATTGCTTCGCCTCCTTCGGAGGCTCGCAATGACGAACGTGACGTCATTGCCAGGAGCGAGCGCAGCGAACGACGAAGCAATCTCAACAAGCGCTATAAGATAAAGTTCGGAGAAGATGAGGCAGAGCTTGGTGATTTTAAGAGTAAGGAGTTTAAGCCGCACGTAAAACTCAAGCGCTGGAAAGGCGAAGAAGGGGAGAGCTCTTTAATTGTGGAGTTTCCTGACAGCGAAGTGCCTGAAGACCGGAAGTCAGTCGATTTAAACACAGGAAAGGTGGAATGGAATTCACCGGAATTATACGCTTTATTTTATAAGAAGCCGCAGGAGCAGGTCGCCAAGCAGGACGCAGAAGGCAGGACCCGGACATTTACCATGAATGAGAACGGAGGCCTGGAGTTTGAGCTGATATTAAAGCAGGTCCCTGATTCCAATGTATTTACGTTTCCAATAAAAGCAGAAGGTTTGAAGTTCTATTACCAGGCAGAGCCAACAGAAGAAGAGCTGGCAATGGGCGTTACAAGGCCTGATGAGGTTATAGGCTCTTACGCTGTTTATCATGAGAGCCTAAGGGGCAATGAGTACAAGACCGGAAAGGCCTTTCATATATACAGGCCTAAGATTATAGCAGGAGACGGAGAATGGACATGGGGCGAACTTGTCATTGCGAGCGAAGCGAAGCAATCCCAAACACCAGACAAAGTCCGCAATGACGTTACGTCTGTCATTGCGAGCGAAGCGAAGCAATCTCAAACACCAGACAAAGCCCTTACCATCACAATTGACCGCGCATGGCTTAATAACGCGGTATATCCTGTGGTAATAGACCCTACATTCGGTTATGATACACAGGGCGCAAGCTCAATAAGCCTTGAGAATATCATACGCGGCAGGGCCTTTACTATGGGCTCCACAGCTATTGATGTTGATACAATAGCCGCGTATCTTGAGAATGCCGATACGCTATCTCCGCATCCTGCCAAATGCGCTGTCTATCTGGAGAGTGATTCGTCACTGGAGACTGACGCAGAGGCAATATCAATACCAGCTGAAGGCGTTGGATGGTATGCCAAGGCATTGACTTCCGAGTTGACTTTGTCGGCAAACGAGACTTATGTATTAGCTGCCTGGGGAGACAGTGCTGACGCCAAGATATACTTTGATGACTTAGGCGGCACTTACGGCAGGACAGATTCAGAGACTTATGGTACATGGCCTGACCCGGCAAGCTTTGGTACGGATTCTTATACATACTCAATCTACGCGAGCGAGACAAAGGTCACATTTGACATAACAGCGACCCTGGATGAGACCGCTCCCAATGCCGCGACTATTACAAACTTCACGGCAACAGGCGGCACGGTAAACACAGATGAGGTAAACTCAACAAACACAGGCTTTACAGTAAGCTTTACATCGCCTTCTTCTGAATACGAAGGTACAGCGCACCTGTATGTTGACGGAGAGCTCTTTGCCACAGACCTTACACAGGCTGTCTCAGCGGCAGATACATCATATGACATAACCGGCAACCAGCAGTCAATCTATGAGTTGGGCCAGGACGGCACAAAGGCATTGACAATAAAGATTGAAGACGCCGCAGGAAACTTCAGCTCTGCCTCAAACACCAAGAACATAACTAAACAGAGCATAACAACAGACACCTTTAGCCTGACAGCCACACTGGATGACTCTATTCCTACAGCTGCTATTGCCTATTCAGGATATAGCGGTGATGTAATATCAGTAGGAGACTCATTAACCATAACAGCAACCTTTAGCGAGGCTATGGCAGACTCTCCTGTTGTCCAGATAGCTATTTCAGGGGCAAACACTCTTTCAGCCACAAACATGACAAAGACAGACTCAACGCACTACTATTATGAGCATACAGTAGGAAACGGAAGCGGCACAGCAACAGTCTCATTAAGCACAGGCACTGACCCAAGCGGAAACGTAATTACAGCAACGCCAACAAGCGGTGACGAGTTTACAGTGGATAACCTGCATGCTGATTTTAAGATTACATATACTTTAGATGAGACACTTCCGAACGCGCCTTTAACACCCACCTTTATGGCAACAGGCGGCACAGTTAATGCGGATGAGGTAAACTTAACAAATACAGGTTTTATAGTAAGCTTTACATCGCCTTCTTCTGAATACGCGGGCACAGCGCACCTGTATGTTGACGGAAGCTTATTCGCCACAGACCTGACACAGACTGTCTCAGCGGCAAGCACATCCTATGACATAGTAGGCGATTTGCAGTCAATCTACGAATTAGGCTCTGACGGCACAAAAGATTTAACAGTAAGGATTCATCATGACCCTGCCGGAAATGTAGGCACTGCCTCAGGCGCGCGCCAGATAACAAAAGCAGGCATTACAACAACTACCTTTAATATCACATACACACTGGATGAAACAATGCCTGTTGTATCAAATGTTGTATTAAACCCTGTAAGCCCTGTGGATATAAGCACAGCAATAGACTTTACCATAACCTTTAACAAGGATATGGATACATCAATAGCCCCTACTGTTAAATTCGGCATAGACAGCCCGTATACTACATATACGGTAACGCCTAAATCAGGCACAGGCTGGACAAACGGTTTTCAGGATGCAAATCATGCTGTATGGGAAGGAACAGCTGCCTCCGGAGATACAGGTATCTGCGGCGGCTATCACTTAAGCATAGCAGGAGCAAAAGACCCTGCTGGAAACGCGTTAGTAACCGACACCTCAAATGAGTTCAGTTTACTCGGCACATTTGACCATATTGTTATTGAAGACGCATCAGGCGGCACAGGAAGCGAGATAAACACCCATGAAATGACAACAAGCCAGAGCCTTACGCTCTATGCCATTGCCCGCGACAACGCAAACCAGTATATCGAAGACATAAGCGTTACCTGGGCAAATACAGGGGATTTAGATACAGTATCAGCAACAGGCACCTCCTATACATTTACTCCTGCTACAGCCGGGACATATGGAACAATCACTGCCGAAGGCTCAGGCCAGACTGACGCTACAAGCACTATCGTAGTTGTAAGCAGTCTGGATACAGTAAATATCTGGCAGGGCGCGGACACATCATGGACTACTACCACAAACTGGTCATTGGGCCATGCCCCTTTATCAACAGAAACAGTTGTATTTAATGATACATCAAACAATGACTGCATCTTGGATGTAACAGCCTCTGGAACCACTATAGGAGAGCTCTTCTTAACAGGCGGTTATACAGGCACTCTCACACTAAAACGCGACGACGCAAATGCCGCGGGAACCCTTACTGTTACAAGTGATATTACTGTAAATAGCGGCAACATTGTCTGCCAGGGTAATACAAGCGGCATAAACGCGGATTCAGGCGGTGAATCAGGAAATCCTCATGGATATGGCATTATCTTACAGGCCGCGAACATCACTGTTGGTGCAGACGGAAGTATTAATGCTGATGGACAGGGGTTTCCTAATGATGAAGGGCCAGGCCTATCTAGTGAATATGGATATAAAGATGGTTCAAGCCATGGCGGCAAGGCCGCGTATTATATTAGCCAGGATAGCGTTGGTTCAACTTATGGTTCATTAGAAAATCACACTGCTTTAGGCAGTGGAAGTGATTATAATTATGGCGGCGGGGCAGGTTTCATTAATGCTCCTGCCGGCACAGTAACAAATTACGGAACCCCT
>CAZBMI010000041.1:0-9192 GCA_964492885.1 uncultured Planctomycetia bacterium
TTCTCTCTCTTGTAACCGATGGAATCTACGCATTCAAGCGCTTTTGAACCTTGGTTTACTTTAAAAATAGCGCACCTGCGCGAGCCTAAAAGGTCAATGGTCTTACGCAGTATAACCCTGAGCAGTTCGTCGCTCTGTAAGACAGAACTTATCTGCCTTGCCGTGTCTGATATCGTTATAATGAAAGACTCGAGCCTCAGGACTTCTTCGCTTGACTCTGTCTTAATGTCTTTGACAGCCTCTCTTTCTATGTCCAATTCCTGCTGAAGCCGCTGAAGGTATTTTTTTAAAACAGTATTCTGAGCCTTATAATCTAATGTTGACTGCATAAGGTAAAAGAGCACTATGCTCAGGAGAGCGAATATCCCTATCTGCCAGATAAGCCTTGTATCCAGTATAAATTTACCGCCGATATAATTAAGCAGGGTCTCTTCATTAGTAAGATATGTCCAGACCAGAAGAATGCACAGCGATAATACCACTATCACTCTATATGCCCAGTTACCTTCAAACATTACTTTTGACTGCCTTTCTAATTCTCTTCAATTGCTCCAGAAGCTTAAAGAGGTCTGTTATCTTTAGCATATTAGGCCCGTCAGATAAAGCTTTGGCAGGGTTGCGATGCGTCTCTATAAAAAGGCCGTCCGCGCCTGTTGCGATTGCTGCCCTTGAAAGATATTCCACAAACTCTCTCTGCCCTCCAGAAACATTGCCTTTGCCTCCCGGAAGCTGTATGCTGTGGGTTGCATCATATATAACCGGGTATCCTGTAGCTTTCATTACAGGTATAGAACGCATATCGCTTACCAGGTTGTTGTAGCCAAAGCTGCTGCCGCGTTCTGTAAACAGTATTTTACGGCTTCCGGCTTTCTCTATCTTTTCAGCAACATGCCTCATATCCCAGGGCGCCATAAACTGGCCTTTCTTTACATTAACAGGCCTGCCGCTTCTGGCAGCGGCAATGATTAAATCTGTCTGCCTGCAGAGAAAAGCGGGTATCTGTATCACATCAAGCACTTTGGATGCCTCGTCAATGTCTCCGCAACAGTGTACATCGCTTAATACGGGAATCTTATATGTATCTTTTACTTTTTTCAATATGCGTAAACCCTCAAAAAGGCCCGGCCCCCTAAAAGACTTTACGGATGTCCTGTTTGCCTTGTCATAACTGCTCTTGTATATAAAAGGGATATCAAGCTTCGAGGTTATCCTTAAGAGTTCTTCCGCGTGTTTAAGGGCCTCTTTTTCGCTCTCGATTACACAGGGGCCTGCCACAAGAAACAGAGGCCTGCCTTCGCCTGCTCTTATATTGCCTATCCTTACGATATGCCTTTTCACTTTAATTATTTAACCGGGATTTTTAGAAAACGCGGATTTTGCCCGTTCAAGGTCTTCCGGAGTATCCACGCCTATTGTGTCATATTTGGTCTCAACCATTTTTATCCTGTAACCGTTTTCAAGGGCCCTTAACTGCTCGAGCTTTTCATGCCTCTCGAGGGATGACTGGGGGAGATTGGCAAATGTAAAGAGAAAATCTTTTGTATAAGCGTAAAGTCCTATATGCTTGTAAAACCGCGGCTTGTTATTCTTGTAATCCCCGTAGGCCTGCTCAGATAAAATTTCCTCGCTGTCCCTTACATGTGGTATGGGGCTGCGGGAGAAATAAAGAGCAAAATTGTTCTTATCCACAACTACCTTTACCATGTTCGGGCTGTTTATCTCTTCAATATTAGTTATCCTCTTCATGAGGCTGGCCATGACCAGTTCCCGGTCATCCCGCAATACGCTGACCAGGCTGTCTATCATAGAGTGGTTTAAGAAAGGCTCGTCTGCCTGTATATTAACTATTATATCAACATCCAGGGGGTTTGCTATTTCGCGTAAACGGTCTGTGCCTGAAGGATGTGACTTTGAAGTAAAAACCGCCTTACCGCCAAAACCCTCTACAACCTTTATTATGCGGTCATCATCTGCTGCCACAATCAGGTCGTCTAAACTGTGAGCCTTCTTTGCCCTGTCCCATACATGCTGTATCATAGGCTTACTGCCTATATTAGCGAGGACTTTTCCTTCAAACCTGCTCGCAGCGTATCTTGCGGGTATTATACCTAAACTCATCATTGCCTTCTTCTCCTGTCTTTAAATATAGAGCTGTAAGAACAGCTGTTGCTGTTTGGCCCGGCTATCCTGCCGCGTTTTTTTATCTTTAAAGAAGCGCTGTTAATCTGGCCCAGGTGTTTTCTTAATTCATCTACAGTACATACGCCTATGCCTACTTTTCCTACAACTACACCGGCTGCTATATTGGCTATATGAGCGGCTTCTTCCATTTTTGCCCCCGCGACCCTTGCCAGGGTAAATACGCCGATAACAGTATCGCCTGCGCCTGATACGTCATATACTTCCTGCGCGACTGTCGGTATGCATACACTGCCTTTGCCTTTTTCAAAAAGCGCCATCCCGTCTTCACCCAGCGTTATTAAAACAGCTTCTGCCTTAAGCAGCTTAATAAGCTTTTCACCGGCTGCCTTCAAAGAATCTTTATCTTTTATTCTTATGCCTGAAGCCTTCTCTGCTTCGCTTAAATTAGGCGTAATTATTGTTACGTTATTATACAGCTTAAAATGCTCTCTTTTAGGGTCAACTGTTATAATCTTCTTATTCCGCCTCGCTAACCCTATAAGCTCTTTTACCATTTGAGGCACCACAAGTCCTTTGCCGTAATCCTCTATTATAACAGCGTCTATATCTTTTATCTTCTTCTTTGCGTAAGATAATATACGCCTGATGGCCTTGGCGCTTAAAACAGCGTCTGACTCCTTATCAATCCTTACTACCTGCTGCTGGTGGGCTATTATGCGTGTCTTGTGTATGGTAGGCCTGCTCCTGTCAACCAATACACCTTCACTGTCTATGCCGTTTTTTGAAAGCTCTGATACGAGTATCCTGCCTGCCTCATCATCACCTATTACCCCGCACATATGAGCCTGCGCCCCAAGGGCATGGATGTTATTGGCAACATTGGATGCGCCGCCGGGCATAAAGGATTCTGACCTTGCCCATACTACAGGAACAGGCGCTTCTGGTGATATACGCGAGACAGTGCCCCATATAAACCTGTCAAGCATGATATCGCCTATTACCAGTATTCTGGCGTTTTTAAGCTTCGGTATTATGCTGTGAAATCGCTTAAGTTTGTTTGAATACATATTTTCTCGTATATTATACTTTATAGGAGTGTAAAGTCTTATAATTATAGCAAGTATATATAGCTATGTCAATCGGTAAATCATCAAAAACAGTTGTCTTTACCTTGCTTTGGGGCAATCTCCGCAAAAGCGCTCAAAATCCCCACCGTGGATTTTTTCGCTCCGTGTTTTTGTTCGCTCTCGCCTAAAGGCTGTCTTTGCCATGTTTTGGTAATTTTTCGCAGGAACGCTCGAAAACCCCAGCGCGGTTTTCTCGCTCTGCTTTTCTGCTCATTTATACAGTCTAACGATATGAAAAAACCTTGCCATTCGCAGAAAAGAAAGTCCTGCTGAAAAATTACCAAAACATGGCACAACTAAACATTTTTTCTGCTATTAACATATTACACTTATTGCATAAACATGAAAAATACCCTTGCTGTAATTAAAGCAGGGCTTTTTTCTTTTGAGCGGGCACGGTTCGCCTTGATTAGCGTCAAGCGAGAGCGAAAAAGAAACAGAGTTTAAATTCCTCGCCGGGGAATTTAAACGTCCCTGCGTAATTGCAGCAAGGGTATTTTCTTGGTAAATTTATTTTGTGGAAGTAGGTGGTAAATTAGAGGAGGTTCAGGGACAAAACAGCGGAATAGACGTCGTCTACGCTTATTGCGCGCAGGCAGGCAAAGCTCTTTTTGCAGTTATGCGCTGTACACGCGTCTTTGCAGCCGGCATCTTTATGGATTATTATATCTTTTTTGCCAAGCGCCCCCCATCTGACGGGGCTTAAGCCCGGCTGGCTCCTGCCAAAGATATCCACAACAGGGGTATTAACCGCTGTTGCGATATGCACAGGCCCGCTGTCATTCGATACAAAAACAGCTGCTCTTTTTAATAGCGCTGTGGTATCTTCTATACTCAAACTGCCTGTAAGGAAAAGGGCTCTGTTCTTCATGAATCTCTTTACGTTCTCCGCGCAAAAAGTGTCTTTCTTGTCATCTCCTCCTATTACGGCTATATTGGCATTATGGTTTTCAATAAGTATATCTGAAAGTTTCGCGAATCTTTCAGCAGGCCATATCTTTGAAACACAGCTCGCGCCCGGGTGGATTACCACAAGCTTATCCTTTGGCGATATACCGTGAGCCCTCAATAAGTTGTCAACTTTATTTACAGATTCCTTGTCCAGGCAGGCATAAAGTTCTTTTTCGCGGGATTCAATGCCAAGGGCCCTTAACATATCAAGCGTATAATCACGTTCGTGTTTTTTGCCCTGGCGCTTTAAGTTCTTTATCCTGTCAGTAAGTAAAAACCCCGTTTTGTTGCCGTAACCTACCCTGCGCGGAATATCTGCCATATATGCTACAATATGCATCCTGTTGGTAGGGTGGAATATAATAGCCCTGTCAAAACCTGTTTTTCTCAGCCTTAATCCGAATTTTATAGTAGATAATACAGATCTATGGGCTCCGTATTTATCGTAAACAATGACATCATCCAGATAGGGATTTTCTTTTAACAGGCCTGCTGTATAAGGCCTTACTATCATAGCTATATAAGCATCGGGATAGGCCTCTCGCACCGCTTTTATCGCGGGCGTGGTTAATACAAGGTCGCCAAGCCTGTCCGTGCGCGCTAATAATATCTTCTTTCTATCTTTAATGCTCATAGACTCTTAATAATATCTGTTCTGCCGCGTTAAAAACATCATCTGCTGAAATCTGCCTCATGCATTCCAGATTGTTGTCGCATGCCGCTTTTTCGCAGGGAGAACAGGCGGTCTCTTTTCTTATGACAATGCTTTCAGCTGAGGTTGGGCCGTACTTTCGGCAGTCTGTGGGGCCGAATATAGCGACAACCGGTATGTCAACCGCGCTGGCTATATGCAGCGGCGCCGAATCATTCGTTATAAGCATCTTGCACATAGATAAAAAATAGGCCAGCTCCCTGAGGTTGAAGGCGCCGCTTAAATCATGTATCTTACCCGCGGCAGTCGATATAATACGGTTATTTATGGATTTGTCATTCTCATCGCCTATTAAGGCCACGCTGATATTATAAGCCCCTGATAACCTTTCGCATAAATCGGTAAAACCTGTTATGCCCCAGCGCTTCATATGGCTTTTGGCGCCCGGAGCTACTGCCACCAGTTTATCTTCAGGAAGTATACCCGCGCTGTTAATAATGGAATTTACGCGTAATTTATCTTCTCGGTTAAAGAGCACCGGGTATTGAAAGTCTTTTGTTGAAATACCTATTGCCTCTAAGTCCTTTAAATGCTTTGCCCTTCTGTGAGATACCCCGCAAGGCTTCTTAAGCAGAGTTGTCCTGTATCTTGCTCCGGCAAGAATCGGAAACAAGCTGTGGCGCATGTCTATTGCCATGTCGAATTTCATGCGCCTAAGCTTAATAATAAGCCTGAGCTTTTCAGCTAAGCCTGAACGCTTATTATAGACTAATACACCCCTTACAAATCTTTCGCCCTTGAAAAGCTCCGGTGCCCTATCCCCTCCTGTAACAACTATTGCGGAAGCTTTAGGGAATTCCTTCTTCAAGAGGCCCAGAACAGGCAGTGTCAGCACCACATCACCTATGTTGCTTAAAGTAATAAAGAGTATATTTTTTATTTTATCTTTTTCAATATCCATACTTACGCCATAAGGCCTTTAGCCGCCTGAATAACATCATCAACTTTTACAGCGTCCATACATCTGTAATCTTCGCATTCCGCGTAACAGGGTATTTCACAGCCAGTCTGCTTTTGTAAAACAATATATCTGCCGCTCTCTCCGTAAGGGCCTGTAATCTCTTTTGAGGTGGGGCCGAATATAGCTATTGTAGGGGCTTTCTGGCTGACAGCTATATGCATGGGACCTGAGTCATTGGCTATTACCAGACTTGCCCTTCTCATAATGGCGGCCAGCTCTTTAAGCGTTGTCCTGCCGCACATATTAATCGCGCGTGTACTGCTAAGCCTTATTATCTCTTCGGCCAATTCCTTGTCTTTTAATGCGCCTGTCAGGACTATCTTTTTTCTGTATAATCTATCCAGCTCTTTACAGGCTTTTGCGTAATTTTCTTTGGGCCATCTCTTTGGCGGCCAGTTGCCTCCGGGATTCAAAACAATGAGCTTATCATCAATACCTATTCCGGCATCCTGCAGTATATTATCGGTTTTCTCAGCAATATCTTCGGGTATATTAAACTGATAATCCCTTTTGTCTGTGTCAATACCAAGGGCCCTGATTATATCAAGAAAATACTCTACCCTGTGAACGTTCGGGTCTTTAAGAGAAACCTTGTCCGTAAGAAGCCACGACCTCTTTTTCGTATAATAACCTGCGCGCCTGGATATGCCGGATAGGTAAGCTATCAGCATCCTGGTCATGGACCGCTGAAATGATATAACCGTATCGAACCTGTATCTTCTAAGTTTTTTGATAAATATGATTTTGCTTAAAATACTCCTGTTTAAACTCTTCTCGTCAAACAATATAATCTCGTTTATGCCGGGGTTGTCTTCAAGCAGCTGTGCGCACCTGGGATGTACCATGCACGCGATAAAAGCTTCTGTATTCTTCTCTCTCAAGGCCCTTATAGCAGGTGTTGTAAAGAGTATATCCCCTAGCCAATTAGGCTCTATTATAAGTATTCTCCTCATACGCTAATCTTCATCCCTGTGTTCTTTTATCCAGGTATAAAGCCCGCTCGTCTCTATCCAGAATACAAAGAGGTTATCCGAGGTCCTTGATATGCGCAGGCGTTTTAAGGCATAGATATCATCAGCAGGATACGCTTTTCCGGGATTTGTAGCGCACGCGCCGTCATATCCGGAATCAATAACTATCTGCCTGATATCATCATTAAAACCTCCGCTGCAGTATGCTATAAAATCACCCGAGCCGGGTATCTTTCTCTTAAGCGCCTGCCTCGAACCGGATATCTCCTTAATCAATCTTTCTCTCTCGTCTATATCAGGCAGGTAACATTCTGACATTGTATGGCTTCCTATCTCTATGTTATGAGCAGCCATCTCCCTTATCTGTTTCCATGTAAGGTAACCTTTTCTGCCTATCTTATCTATGACAACAAAAACCGTAGCCGGGATACCGTATCTTTTTAATACCGGGAAAGCGTTGGTATAGTTATTCTCATAGCCGTCATCAAATGTAATGGCAACTGTCTTGGGTTTTATGGGCTTTCCGGACTCGAGCAGACGGGTAAGTTCATGCAGTGAGAGTATATTATACCTGTTCCTGACCAGAAATTCCATCTGCCTTTCAAAACTCTCTGGTGAAACACTGAGCTTTGACTCTCTCCACTTATCATCCACGCTGTGGTACATAAGCACAGGCACCACGTACGCAGAGCGTAAAAACTTAAAAGGCAGTATAATCGACAACGCCAAAACAACCAGGAGAATATAAAAAGAGCCTCTTCTGCGTATATTTTTAGGATTACAGGTCTTCATCTTTTCCGATAACTTTTTCATATACCTTTACCACCTTTTTTGTCATCTCCTCAAGCGTAAAATTCTTTTGGACAATGCTCTTTGAAAGCCTTCCCATCTCCTGTGCCTTTTTTCTGTCAGACAAAAGAAGAAGTATGGCCTCGCTTAGCGCCTCTTCGTCTTTTGGGGGAACAAGAAGCCCGTTTGACCTGTCTTTTATTAGTGTGTAGATACCGCCGACATCCGAGGCAACTACAGCAACGCCCATTGCCATAGCTTCTAATATTGAAAGGCCTAACCCCTCCTGTAAAGAAGGGTGGCAAAAAACATCAATTATTGAAAGCGGTATACTCGTGTCCCTGCAGGAAGGGTAAAATTTGACTTTTGCATCCAATCCCAGCCCCTTTACCCGGCCCTTTAATGAATCCGAATATTTGCGCTTGCCGTCACCTATAATAAGAAGCTGGGCATCAGGCACCACTTTGAGCACTCTGGCAAAAGCGTTTATAAGGTATTTATGACCTTTAATACCTGATAAGCGCGATATAATGCCTATTACAGGCGCGTCTTTTAACCTATACTCTTTTTTTATATGCAGTCTGTCCGCTGCGGACACCTGCTTGTCAAACCTTTTGGCATCAATGCCGTTATATATAACGCTTACCCTGTTTTTCGGCAGTTTAAAATCACAGACAAGATGCTGGCGAACCGCGTCGCTTATAGCTATGGCTTTTTCGCCCCAGCATGGGAATATACGCCTGAAAAACCTGTTTTTAAAAAAGCCGTGGCAGGTTGTTACAAAAGACGCGCTGCTGTTCTTTGAGAGCATATTTGCGATAATCTGGGTTACCCTTGTCTGCGCGTGTATAATATCGATAGGCGTGTTCCTTACAACAGGCAAAAGCCTGAAATACGCCAGTATTGTATGAAGGCCTATGTCAGAGCTTGTATTAACGGGTATTTCTACATGCTCTATGCCGCATCTTTTCAGGTCTTTTACAAGGCTGCCTCCGCTCGAGGCTATTACCACATCCTCTCCCGACTCTTTAAGTGATTTAGCCAGGGATAAAGTATATATACCTATACCGCCTAAGTTCAGGTGCGTTGATAACAACAGTATCTTCATGATTTATACTCTTTAAAGAAGCTCCTTTACGGCAAGCGCCACTTCCTCAGCAGTAATCTCTTTCATGCAAAGCATGCTTTTACATTCAGGCTTGTAGCATGGCGAGCATTTAAGGTTCTTATAGATAACGCGGCATCTCTCATTAGGCTGCAGGTGCCTTTTCGGGTCAGTCGGACCGAATAAGCCCACAAATGGTACTTTACTTAAGGCCGCTACATGCATCGGCGCCGAATCGGATGTAATAAACACGCGGCATCTCCTGATAATTGCCGCGAGCTGCATAATGCTTGTCTTGCCGGTTATATCAAAAGGCTTGCTGCGTGTA
Source organism: uncultured Planctomycetia bacterium (assembly GCA_964492885.1). GTDB lineage: Bacteria > Omnitrophota > Gorgyraeia > JABMRG01 > JABMRG01 > CAZBMI01. The sequence continues at coordinate 9,087 of CAZBMI010000041.1, forward strand.
AGAAGAAGCGCTCTTTTTGCCAGAGGCGCGTCCTCGCTTGTGCCTGTAAGTACTACTCTTATATTATTCTGGGCAAGCAGGTCACATAATCTCGCGGTCTTCTCAT
>CAZBMI010000042.1:0-3722 GCA_964492885.1 uncultured Planctomycetia bacterium
CATCAAGCTGCGAAAGAAACTTGTCACCTCCTAAGTCAAGGCTTCTTATCGTGAGGGCATTCGGCCTTACTTTCTCGACAACACTTCGGTATGCCTTATAATGTTCTTCTTCCGTGGGAAGGCCCTGGCGGTTCATATAAAAATACTCTGTTCTGTAAAGGCCTACTCCTTCCGCGCCGTGTGATAAGACGGCAGGAATTTCATCGGGTAATTCTATATTCGCCCCAAGCTCAACACGATGCCCGTCTCTTGTCTGGGCAGGCATACTTTTAAGTTCCTGGAGCTCTTTGTTAAACTTCTCGAACTTCTTCTGCTCGCGCACATACTGTGACAATACACCGCGGCTTGGATTCACATAGACAATGCCCGTCGTCCCGTCAACTATCAGAATATCCCCGTTCTGGACATTCTGGGTAATATTCTCAAGCCCGACCACGGCAGGTATCTCCATGGACTTGGCCATAATAGCGGTGTGAGATGTCTTACCGCCTATGTCTGAGACAAAAGCGAGCACATGTTTTCTGTGCATGGTAGCTGTATCGCTTGGAGATAAATCATAAGCTACGACTACCGATTTCGGAGGCAGGTCCATAAGTGTCTGTTTCTTCCTGCCAAGCAGGTTTCTTATAAGCCTTTTTCCCACGTCTTCTATGTCGGTTATGCGCTCCTTCAGGTACTCGTCGTCCATTTTCTGGAATGCCCTGATATACTTGTGGAGAACATCCTCGAATATATATTCAACGTTATAACGCTGGCTCCTTAAGCGGCTGACAATCTCATCTATAATCATCCTGTCCTCAAGGACAAGCAGGTGCGCGTTAAATATCTCGGCATGTTTTATGCCCATCTCTTCGGATATATTATTTCTTATGGCAACTATCTCTGAACGCGTCTTTATGAGAGCCTCTTCAAAACGCGCTATCTCCCTGGGCACATCAGAAGCCTTTATCTTATAATGCGCGACTCTTATATCCTCGCTGTTATAGAGAAAAACCTTTCCAATGGCTATTCCCGGAGATGCCGCTATTCCTTTAAACATTTTATTCCCAATATCCTTTATTTGAGGCCGAATAAATCATGGTTTTCGTTTATCAGTATCTTCTCAAGCTCGGCTATCGCCTCTTCCGCGTCAGAGCCTATCGCCTTTAAGCGGACTTTGGCGCCTTTTTCAGCCGCTAACATTAATATACCCATTATAGACTTGCCGTTAACCTCTTCGCCGTCTTTTATAACAAATATATCGCTGTCAAATTTATTGGCAATCTGCACAAAAAGAGCCGCCGGCCTTGCGTGCAAGCCCTGTTTGCTCTTAATGACTATGTCTTTTTCCATGCTGTTACCTGTCATATAGCGTGTGGATTCGGAATTCTTCTTACGAATCCCTGTGCGCGGCCTCTGTCTTTGCGACCGATATTATATCTATAATGGTTTTGGCCAGCCTGCGCGGGTTATGCCTTAAGTAATCCTTCTTTTCCTGCGGATTTATAGTTGTAAAACTATCCTCAATAGGGGTGATACCCATCTTCTTTATTTCGTTTGTATCCGCATCCACCTGATAAGAGCCCTGCTTGGCGTAGCGTTCTGCCAGCTGTTTGGATATATGCGAATTATTTACAATACAATAATTTATATGCCGAAGTTTCGTATTAAAGAACAGGGCCTTTAGATGGTCACTGGACTTGTAGTTATCAGACTCGCCTTTCTGGGTCATGACATTGCATACGTATATCTTTATCGCGCAAGAGCTGTTTACCGCTTCTGATACAGCGCCTATCAGGAGATTAGGTATGATACTTGTATATAAACTACCCGGGCCTAATATAACTACATCCGCTTCTTTAATAGCCTCTATAGCCGCTGTGTTAGGCTTGCAATCCGCGGGTATCAAAGAGAGCTTCTTTATCGGGCTCGCGTTCTTTCTTCTGGTTATATTCTCCTCGCCTAAATCAGTGGAGCCGTCTTCAAGTTCTGCTGAAAGCCTTACCCTGTCCAGAGAAGAAGGCAGAACGCGCCCTCTTATAGCAAGTATTTTGCTTGCTGCCTCAAGCGCTTTTTCAAAACCATTACTTACCCTTGAAAGGGCAAGGATAAAAATATTACCAAAGCTGTGCCCGCTTAAGGAGGAATCCCCTTCGAACCTGTACTGAAAAAGGTCTTCCATTAAAGGGCTTGTATCAGCAAGGGCAACAAGGCAGTTTCTTATATCTCCCGGGGGTATTATGTCAAAGTCCTGCCTGAGTTTTCCCGAAGAACCGCCTTCATCAGCTACCGTAACTATGGCGGTCAAATTGCTGGTATATTGCTTTAAACCATGCAGTAATGTAGATAGCCCTGTCCCGCCGCCTATCGTGACTATTTTCAGGCCTCTCTCAAGGTGCTTCTTGTGATAGACTAAATCTACAAGCTCTTCCTGCCGCCCGGGAAGCACAACACCCAAAAAAGTAAACATAATCTGCTTCATCCCAAGGGCAATTACAACTATACCAAGGAACATATACAGGATGCCGATGGCCCTGAAGGGCGTTGTCGGCCCCGCGAGAAATTGTCCGCCGGCGACAACAAGCACTATCCCGATAAACGACAGGGTAAGCCATCGTTTTACTCCCATGCCGGGGTAGAACCATTTGAAAGGCTTAAGGAGCTGGGATATCTTCTTTTTTAGCCTTATCTTTCTGCCCACAGTTAAGATTTTCCGTCTTCTTGTTTTATAATGGCAAAGACAGCGTCCTCATCTTTTGCGGATATAAGAGAATCTCTGATAAATTTATCCTGAAGCATTCGGGATATCTTCGCGAGAGCCTTAAGGTGCGGCCCTGCCGCGTCCTCCGGAGCAACCAGCAGCAAAAATATATGGGTCGGTTCGCCGTCTAGGGAATCGAAATCAACTCCCGCGCGGGAAATACCAAGCGCCGCGATAAGGCCGTTAACAGCGCCTGATTTAGCATGGGGAATGCCTATGCCCTGGCCTATTCCGGTAGAGCCTAAAAGCTCCCTGTTCATAAGCGTGGCAAGCAGGGCATTCTTATCTTTTATCGGGTGGGCAACGGATATAAGGTCAACAAGTTCTTTAATTACATCTTCTTTTTTCGTGGATTTCAGGTCTACGGTAATAGCTTTTCTATCCAAAAAATCAAGCATTTTCATACTTTTTTATCCTTATCAATTATTAAAAAATGGAGCGGGTGATCGGGCTTGAACCGACGACAATCACGTTGGCAACGTGATGCTCTACCAACTGAGCTACACCCGCGTCCTTTTAAAGTGACCGTTAATTTTAAAAGAGCTTTTTTACTCCTGAGTAGCATTACCGGAGTTCCGGTATCGCAAGGCGTAATATAATGGTGCGGATGGAGGGAGTTGAACCCCCACGAGTTACCCCACTAGCTCCTAAGGCTAGCGCGTCTGCCAGTTCCGCCACATCCGCCTAATCAGCATATTGCTGATTGCAAATTGCCATTCGTTATATACTATCTGCTGCAGGCCATAAGCCATTTGCCAAGCTGGTACCCGCACAAGGGCTCGAACCTTGGACCTTGTCCTTAAGAGGGACCTGCTCTACCAACTGAGCTATGCGGGCACATTTTTTGTATAAACGGTTGTTTATATTAGCATATCAGCGTGTAATATGTCAATTATAAATACAAGTATATATTCAGCGTTATTATCTGCAGCTGACTCGCTTCGATTCCTCATCGCGAGCGTGGCGCGCCCGGTAGGAATCG
>CAZBMI010000042.1:3822-9088 GCA_964492885.1 uncultured Planctomycetia bacterium
TGGCGCGCCCGGTAGGAATCGAACCTACAACCGTCAGATTCGAAGTCTGCTACTCTATCCGATTGAGCTACGGGCGCATGTTTAGTTAACAGTTAACAGTTAACAGTTGACAGTTGACAGTTGACAGTTGTCAGTTGTCAGTTGACAGATTATAGATGGCTGTAAGTTATGTGCTTATTAATCCGTTTTCCACCATCTATTCGGAAATTTCTTATTTAATATCTTATCGCCTTCGCCTATAGCTTTAAGCCCTATAGCGCGCATATCCGAATCGACCATTATCTTGACAAGGTCTTCCAGGTTGATTAAAGGTTTCCAATTAAACGCTCTCTTTGCTTTCCCGCAGTCAGCTACAAGAGATTCAACCTCGGTTGGCCTGAAATACCTCTTATCTATCTTTACGTGTTTCTTGTAATTTAAACCGGAGTATTTAAAGGCAAGCCTTACAAACTCCTCAACCGAATGGGCTGAACCTGTGCCAATGACAAAATCACCCGGTTTTTTCTGCTGGAGCATCTTCCACATAGCCATAATATACTCAGGCGCGAAACCCCAGTCTCTTTTAGCGGAAAGGTTTCCAAGGTAAAGGTACTTCTGTTTACCGGCTATTATATTGGCGACAGAGCTTGTAACCTTCCTCGTAACAAATGTTTCTCCGCGCCGCGGTGACTCGTGATTGAATAATATCCCGTTGCACGCGAATAGATTATAACCGTCACGGTAGTTAACCGTCATCCAATAAGCATAAGCCTTGGACACGGCATACGGGCTTCTGGGGTGAAAAGGCGTTGACTCGCTCTGCGGGGGCCTGGCAGCGCCGAACATCTCGCTGCTCGATGCCTGGTAAAACTTTATCTTTTTACTGCTTCTCTTTATAGCCTCCAGTATCCTCTCTGCGCCTAATCCGGTAATATCACCTGTGTATTCGGGTATATCAAAACTCACCCTTACGTGGCTCTGGGCACCCAAATGGTATATTTCGTCAGGGCTTATATTATAAACAATATGCGCTATCTGTTCCGAGCTTGACAGGTCTCCGTAGTGGAGAAACAGGCGTGCCTTCGGGTCATGGGTATCCACGTATATGTGGTCTATTCTCTGCCTGTTTAAACTGCTTGACCTTCTTACAAGGCCATGGACCTCATAACCTTTTGACAGAAGAAATTCCGCGAGATAGCTTCCATCCTGGCCTGTTATGCCTGTTATTAATGCTTTCTTTGACATATAATCTATTATATAAGTTTGTTTATCTTATCAGCTAACGCTTTTAGCTCGTCTTTTTCTCTTAACCTTATAGGCCCTTTCTTTTGGCCTTCTATCCTGTCATCCAGTTCCTTCTCAAGCCTGTAGAGCGGGCCTGCTATGCGATGAGATAATTCCAATGCCATAAGCCATATAATAAACAGCGTGATAGGCAGGGCTACCAGTATGATAATATTTACCTTTCTGGCGACAGGAACCAGATTATACGCTATTGATTCGGGAATGCCCAGCTGCCAGGCAAGCATATTAAATATAAGGTAATAAAGGCATATAGCTATTATTGCCGCTGGTATTACCGCGGCCACAAAAACGAGTAAAAGGGTTTTAGCCTGCAGAGCCGTACCTACAAATTTGGACTTTCTCTTATTCAGATTCATCTTTATACCCCACTTTTAATTCATCGTAATGAGCCTCGGCAGTACTTTGTGTATTATCCGTATCCGTCATAATCGCGATGGCGCCTACCTTACCCGGCTTCCTGCCAAAGGCCTCCAGGTAATCCTCATAAATATTTCTTTTCTCACGCACCCACTTGTTAAGGTTCTTGTTTCCGGACTCAACAACAATAATCTTGATATTCTTAGAATAGGGGCTCTCCTTGATAGTGCCCACGGGCATGGATTTATCCCATACGTATTCTAAGCAAGTGGTAAGATAAAAAGAGAGCTTAGGAAATATAACATAGAGCCTTGCCGCGTAATCATCCTGCTCTATCCATCCGCCTTTTTCCGCGCTTTTATTTAACTTCGTCGGAAAACGCAATACCTTCCACTTCCAGCTTATAAGAGGCAGCTGCTTAGGGTGGAATCTTATATGGTAAAATATCCCGGATGCGGTATCAGCGCTGTAAGCGGCCAGATGACTGCCGTCTTTACCGGCTTTTACAGAATAGAGGACCCTGCCTCTGAAAATTTTCTCCTGCCATTCCTCTAAGGCGTCTTTTTCCTTAAAGGGAAATTTTTTAGGCAGTCTGGCGGCAAACACAAGACTGCCGCTGACTGTTATTATAAGAAATAACAGCAGGGACAGGTTAAACCATTTTTTAAAAGACATACAATAATCTTACCGGATGATAAAACGGCACTTCATCCTTTTTGCCTTAAAAAACTCTTTGGTGAATTTTTTGGCTTTGTCGGGGTTATATTTGCGGCATGAAAATATATTTATATAGGCGGTTTTCCACAAATCCGAAAAATGGCCCGTTATAGAACTTGTCTCTATGAGCTGAACCAGTGAATATCCCTTTGTATAGGCGGCGTTGTCTCCAAAATATGGTATAAGTGTCTTTCCGAATTTCTTCATGTTGATAACTTTACAAAGCATATCAACGTATTCCTGCAGCCTCTTTTTTGAGCTGAGCATATCGGCCTCGCACTCATAAAGATCCATAACCAGCTCATAGCCGTAGGTCTTCTTCTTCATTCTCCTTTTCTCCTCCTGTGTTTTGGCATATATGTCAGCCAAGTGAATTTAAAGGATAAGAGTAAACTATATTACTATATTTATTACATTTATATTCTTACTTATACTAAATAACGGTTCTTTTTGTCAACATATTTTTTTGTTTACATGATTATACACTAAAATAAAAACCTCTTGCAACTAATTTCACCGCAAGAGGCTAAAAACATAATAAGCATTATACTTTCTTAAAATCCCTGCCTGCGGCCCTGGAAGGCAGGTGTATGCCGGGAGGATTCTCATCCACAACCGTAGGAAGCCCTATATCATCAAGAATAGCTATGAAGGGGTCAGGGTCCAGCTCTTCAACATTGACCATTGTTTTTACATCCCACCGGCCATTGGCGATAAGCATTGCCGCGGCAACAGGAGGAACTCCGGCGGTATAACATATAGCCTGGGACTCCACTTCCCTGTAGCAGTCGGCATGGTCACATGTATTGTAGATAAATACCTTTCGTTGTTTACCGTCTTTTAAACCTGTAACGTAATTTCCGATACAAGTTTTGCCTGTATAATCAGGCGCCAGTGATAAGGGGTCCGGCAGAATCGCTTTTATTAGCTTTAGCGGCACAACTTCCACGCCTTCTGCCGTCTTTACCGGTTTTTCGGAAGTTAAGCCTAAATTCGTAAGCACTGAAAAGACATTTATATAATGGTCGCTGAAACCCATCCAGAAACGTATGCTTTCAGCGTCTATGTTCTTCCACAACGAATGGAGTTCGTCATGGCCGTTTAAGTAAACAGGCTGTCTGCCCACAACCGGAAAATCATAATCAAGCCTGACCGAATGCACCTTCTCCCGGACCCACTGCCTGTTAATCCATGTCCAGACTTTCTTAAACTCCCTGAAGTTTATTTCCGGGTCAAAGTTCGTGGCAAAATATTTTCCATGGCTGCCGGCGTTAACATCCATTATATCTATACTGTGAATCTTGTCAAAGTAGCGCTTAACAGCCAAAGCGCAGTAGGCGTTTACAACACCCGGGTCAAAGCCGGCCCCGAGGATAGCGGTAATGCCTTTCTCTTTACATAAATCCCTGCGCTTCCATTCATAATTAGCGTACCATGGCGGGTCCTCGCATACCTTGTCCGGCTCTTCGTGTATCGCGGTATCTATGTAAGCGATGCCTGTTTCAATACAGGCCTCCAGCAGGGTCATGTTAACATATGACTGAGCTAAGTTTATCATTATCCGCGAGCCTGTATCCTTTATAAGATTTATAACAGCCTGCTTATCCAAAGCGTTTATCTGCCGGGGATAGAGCTTCTTTGACTTATCCTTTAAATGGTTTTTTCTCTTTACGCTCTCTATGATATCATCGCATTTCTTACGCGTCCTTGAGGCAATGCATATATCACCCAATATGTCATTGTTCATCGCGCATTTATGCGCGGCTACATGCGCGACACCGCCGGCGCCGACCATTAAGACGTCCTTCTTCATCCCTGCCTTATCCTCCGATTTTCGCCTGCTAAGATTGCCCGTTTTGGCATTATGACAAACTGTTTAAAAAATCTTTATAAGTAAACCCGCGTATGAGTTCTACCGAACCGTTAAGCCTCTTTATGGCTATAGAAGGCATCGCGAGCCCGTTAAACCAGTTCTTCTTTACCATGGTATATCCCGCGGCGTCAGAAAACTTAATGATTTTACCAATTTTTAAGGGTGATGTAAAGCGGTATGTTCCGAAAATATCGCCTGCCAGGCAGGAGCATCCGGTTACCATATATTTATGCTTTCCGCGGTTAGCCGAGCTTATCTTCGCGTTGGTCCTGTAAATAAGCAAATCCGGCATATGGGCTTCTATGGAGGCGTCTACTACAGCTATATCTACGCGGTTATGTATAATGTCAAGTACGCTTGTAACAAGTTGCGCTGACCCGGTTACAGCGCTTTCTCCGGGCTCTAAATAGACCTGAACGCCAAAGCACTTACTGAACTCTTTAAGCTTTCGGCAGAATCCGGATACAGGATACCCTTTTTTACCGAAATAGAGCCCTCCGCCGAGGCTTACCCATTTTAAATTTTTAAGAACTTTTTTGTAATTATCGCTTATATAATCCATACTGCTTGAGAAATTATCAAAGTTGTCATTTTCACAGTTAAAATGAAACATCAAGCCGTTTATATAAGGCAGCGCTTTTTTCAGAAGCTTCTTATCGCTTACTCCCAGCCTTGAATATTTCCGCGCGGGGTCTGCCAGGTCATAACGCGAAAAGCTTATGCCGGGGTTTACGCGCAAACCTGTATCGCGTGATTTAGCTAAGCCGTAGAATGCCTCAAGCTGTGATACTGAATTAAATATTATCTTATCCGCGAACTTTACAACCTCTTTCACCTCATCACGCGAATATGACACGCAATAACCGTGAACTTCTTTACCGAATTTTTCATAACCCAAACGCGCCTCGTACAAGGAGCTGGATGTCGTTCCATCCATATACTTCTTGATGACATCAAAAGCTTTCCATGTAGAAAAACATTTAAGCGCGAGCACGGACTTCGCTCCTGAGGTTTCGCGTATGCGCTCGATTATCT
>CAZBMI010000043.1:0-9065 GCA_964492885.1 uncultured Planctomycetia bacterium
GAAGTGAAGGATCTATTGCTTTAGATTCTTCGCTTGCCCCGTACCAAATTTTACATTTGGTTCGGGGTTACCGCTCAGAATGACAAAAGCTACACTTCACAATGACTAATGCATATATAGGAGAAAGTAAATTATGAGAAGATTTTTGCCTTTTGTTTTGCTATTGGCTATGGCAGGTGTTTCCGGCTGCGGTTCTGAAGGCGGTTCCGGCAGGAAGGCTTCAGAGAGCATAGTAGTGTGGCACTGGATGACAGACAGGGAAGACGCTTTTGACGAACTCGCGCGGAGATACAAGACGCTTACAGGTACTGATGTGCGCTTTGAGCTTTATGCGCCGACAGACGCTTACAGCGAAAAGATAAAGGGGGCAGCGCAGACAAAGACCCTGCCTGATTTATTCGGCGTTCTCGCTGACAAGAGGGTCATATCATCTTTTATCAAGGCCGGCCATATCCTGAACCTTAATCCTTATATGGATGCTGACAACGGCAGGTGGAGAAAGGCCTTCTACGCGAAAGCCATTACTGTAAATAAATTTCTCGAGGGTAATGAATTTGGCATTACACCCGGTATATATGCCGCGCCTTTGGATGTTATGAATATACAGATGGTTTATAATAAGGACTTGTTTAAGCAGGCAGGCCTTGACCCGGAACGCCCGCCAAAAAACTGGGAAGAGTTTTTAGAGGCAGGTAACAAGCTTAACGCGGCAGGCATACAGGGATTGGTAAGCGGCTGGGGAGAGATATGGATGATAGACTGCCTGGCGTCTAATTACGCTTATAATATAATGGGAGAAAAGAAGTTTATAGATACCATAAAAGGCGATGTATCATACGCGGACAAAGACTGGGTAGAGGTCTTTAGCGTATTCAAAGACATGAAGGATAACCACCTGCTTGCAAACGGAATAGTCACCATGGTAAACAAGCATGCCGAGCAGATGTTCGCCAACCAGCGGGCAGCGCTGGCATTTAACGGCTCATGGTGTGTTAATGTATATTACGGAATGAATCCTGACCTTCGGTATGGGGTTATGCTGCCGCCTGCCTATAGCCGCAAGTATCCTATGAAGATATGGGGAGGCCCCGGCGCCAGCTTGATGGTGAATGCCAGGAGCGAAAACGCGGATAAGGCTGTTGAATTTTTGAAGTGGCTGACTGCCAAGGACCAGCAGGCATATCTTGCCAATAAGACGCGCAATCTTCCTTCAAATAAAGAGAGCCTTGGGGAGCTTTCCCCTGTCTTGGCGCAGTTTGTGGATGATATGGACAGCGTCACGCATCCTAACAACCTGAATGTGTCGGAGTTTCCAAAGGTTATTGAGGCGAGAGACAAGGGCATACAGTCGATTATAATCGGAGAAAAGACGCCCGAAGAAGTTGCCCTTGAAGTTCAGGCTGTTAAGATAAAAGAGCTGCAAAAGGCTTCTCAGAAATAAGAACACATGTTGAGATTGCCGCGCCTTGCTACGCCCCGTACCAAATATAAAATTTGGTTCGGGGCTACGCAAGGCTCGCAATGACAAACGTCTTGTCATTGCGAGCGAAGCCCCGTTACAAATTTATACGCAAAGTTAATATCAGTAAAATTTGGTACGGGGCGAAGCGAAGCAATCCCACACAATCAAAAGATATGGAAATAAGAAAAGTAAAGAAGATATTTACAAATTATCTGTTTGTTCTTCCGGCAGTGCTTCTGTTCTGCACGTTTCACCTGTACCCCTTTTTGAATGTATTTCGTTATTCTCTTTTTCAGTGGGACGGCATAGTCCCGTTTGCCGCGGCAAAATTTGTCGGACTTGCCCATTTTAAGGATATATTCACATCCAATCCCCAGTGGTGGTATTCCATGTGGCATGCCTTTTATATCACCCTGCTTACTCTGGTATTCCAGATCGGCCTGGCATTGCTGCTGGCCCTTGCCTGTGACAGGGCTATTAAAGGCGCGCAGGCTTACAGGATGATATTTTTCCTGCCCCCTGTACTTTCGGGAATAGTAGTAGGATTGATATGGCAGTGGATATATGACGGTAATTACGGGCTCCTCAATTACTGGTTGACCAATATAGGGCTTGGCCATTTAGCAAGGGCATGGCTTGCTGACCCGAAAACAGCGCTGACCTGTGTCGCTATTGTCCATATGTGGAAAGGTTTTGGCTGGGGTTTTATAATACTTTTGGCAGGCCTGCAGTCTATTCCGCGTGAGCTCTACGAAGCGGCAAGGGTTGACGGCGCAGGCGCCTGGGATACTTTCAGGCGCATAACAATACCCCTTATGATACCTGTATTTGTTCTGGTGGTTATACTTACGATACTCAATACAATGCAGATATACGACCTTATAGTGTCTCTTACAGGCGGAGGCCCCGGGTACCATACAGAAGTGCCTATAACCAGGATACTCTCAGCAATGAGAGGCGGTTCGCAGCTTGGTTACGCGTGCGCGCTCGGAGTTGTTTTTGGCTTTATACTTCTTGTGGTATCTTTTGTCCAGATACAGGCATCTAAGCTTGCGAAACAGGAGTAAATTTGGTTATAGGTGTTAGGTTATCGGTTGCCGCCCGCAACCGATAACCGAACACCGAACACCGAACACCGAAATTATGCAAAAACCGATATATTACAAATTAAAGACATTCATTCTCACGTATTCGACGCATATACTGCTTATTATAATATCATTAAGCTGTATACTTCCTCTTTTATGGATGTTCTCATCAAGCCTCAAGACCCAGGCCACTGTCTTTTCAGACATGAGCCTTTTGCCTAAGGACCCGCACTGGGAAAACTTTTATATTGCCTGGACAAAAGGCGGCTTCGGCAGGTATTTCTTCAACAGCTTTTTGTATACCGTTGTCGTAGTACTTGGAATTGTATTTGCTACTTCTCTTGCGGCCTATGGTATTTCACGGCTTAAAATGCCGGGCAAAAATATAATATTTTATGTGTTTTTGGCGGCCATGATGATACCGATACCGGGCGCGTTCGTAGCGTTATACGTTCTCTTAAACAAGCTCGGTTTTTTAAATCCCAACACAGGGGTTGCTCTGTTCGATAATGTAATAATGAGGCTCGGTTATATCCTGCCCTTAATAAACAGCGGGCTGTCTCTGGGCATATATATACTAAAGACGTTTTTCGATAAAATGCCCGGAGACCTGGAAGATTCCGCGCGAATAGACGGCTGTTCGATATTCGGAATCTACTGGCACATAGCATTGCCCATGGCAAAACCGGCAATAGCCGTTATTGTTATATTCAATACTTTAAATGTATGGAATGAGTATTTACTCGCGATGCTTGTCCTGACAGGAAAGAACCTCATGCCGCTTACAAGGGCGCTTATGGTTTTTCGGGGAACACATATTACTGAGTACCCGCTTCTTATGTCAGGCATGACTATTACGGTAATACCCATTATAATAATATACCTTATTTTGCAAAAACATATTATTACCGGCATAACAGCAGGAGCGGTAAAGGGATAAATTAGTTGACAGTTGACAGTTGGCCCCATACCACTCACTTCGTTCGGGTACGGGGCAGGTAGTTGACAGATAAGGTGCATAATGAAATATCGTATTCTATTATTCATAATTTTAGCAGGTTTTTTTACTCTACCGGCGCTGGCGCTGGATGTGCCCGAGGGTTTAAAGGGTTATTATAAGGATAGCGTGTCTGAAGCTCCGGGAACATCAAAAGGTGTGCCCCCTACCGTAAAGAAAGCCAAAACAACAGAAGGCGTTGACATAGGCAGGAGAGACACAAAAGAGTATGACTTCAGTGATGAATCAGCAGGCGCCCTTACCTCCAAGGCATGGGAGGCCCTCAATAAGAAGGACGAACAGGCCGTACTTGCTTACACCTCAAGATGCATAGAGCTTTATCAGGAATCTGCCAAGAACCAGGAGGCAAAACTGGATGATTTTGCCCCGTCAGGTTCTGAAGCCGACTATGAGGCGCTTAATAATGCAGCTGTCTGTTACTTTATAAGGGGAGAATTTTATAAGTACAAGAAAGAATGGCAGAAGGCTAAAGATAATTACAGGAAGGTTGTAAACGACTTTTATTTCGGGCAGTATTGGGACCCCCGCGGCTGGTGGTGGAAACCTTCTGAGATATCTCAAGGCGAAATAGAGAAGATTGATTCAGGATATTATAATGATAAGAATTGATTCGGTTTTCGGTTTTCGGTTATCGGTTATCGGAAAACATAAAGCGCAAAACGCTTATCTTGCGATATCTTTGATCGCATTGTTATCTTTATTGATAATCGGCTGCGGCAATGGCAGCGGTTTTAAAGAGAGTCCGTCATTTAAGCTTGCCGATAAAGGCACAGACCGGATAGTAGGTTATAAGAAGTACGGCCGTTTCAGCGGAATAGGCACTGCTAAGTATAATTATACAATAGAAGACCAGGCAGGCTTATCAAGGGCTGTCGGAGAAGGTATATACCCTAATTCATCGGGCATTCTCAAGGACCCGCAATACCAGGAGTTTAAAAAAGAAGGCAAGCTTAAAGGCAGGCACTGGGATTTTATAAATAAACCCGATTACCAGGCCAATTTTTACAAATGGGCAACAGCTTCAGAGGAGAGAGGGGTAAAGCTTTTTTATACCGCTTTCGCGCTTGAGAAGTCAGGGCACATAAAGCACGCTATAAAAGCTTATCACGCGCTTGCTGTTAATTTTCCTAAGACCATAGGATGGACATACTGGCATACGCCATGGTATGTCGGACAGGTAGCCCTTGACAGGATAAGGTTTTTGTGCAGGCAGTATCCTGAACTTGGCTGGAAGCTTGAAGGCGGGTATGTTATTGTCAAAAACGGTTTTGATGACAATGTAAGAAACGATATATTCATAATTAACCCGGGAAAAATTAAAAAAGTAAGGCCTTCTGAGGTCTTAGAAAAGCGCAGGGATTTAACCAGCCAGAAGATAGTAAAATCTACCGGGGGCCCCCGTGTAAGGCTCAACAAGTATGAAGACGCCTCATGGCAGCTTCTTGTCGACGGAAAACCTTATATCATAAAAGGCATTGCTTATGAGCCCAGCAGGGTAGGCCAGAGCCCTGACCAGGGTACTCTTGAGGACTGGATGCAGCAGGATTATAATGAGAATTCCAAGATAGACGCGCCTTATGACAGCTGGGTCGACTCAAACAGGAACAATATCCAGGACACAGGCGAAAACACTGTCGGGGATTTTCACCTCTTGTGGGATATGGGGTGTAATACCATAAGGGTATACCACCATGCGTCAAACGCGCCCTTATTAAGAGACCTTTATGAGAATTACGGAATAATGTGCCTGATGGGCGATTTTATAGGCGCATACGCTATCGGTTCAGGGGCAAGCTGGTATAAGGGGACTGACTATTCAGACCCCGCGCAGCAGCAGAACATGCTTGAGAGCATCAAAGAGATGGTTGATAAATACAAGGATGAGCCGTATGTGCTGATGTGGGTTCTTGGTAATGAGAATAATTACGGGGTTGCCAATAACGCCAAAAAGGACCCTGCGGCGTATTACAAATTCGTAAACAAGGCGGCTGAGTTTATAAAATCCATAGACCCGCACAAGAGGCCGGTTGCCATATGCAACGGAGAGGTAATATTCCTCGATATATTCGCGAAAGAGTGCCCTGCGGTAGATGTATTCGGGCTTAATTCATACCGCGGAGATTACGGTTTCGGACACCTGTGGCTTGCCGTAAAGAATGAGGCTGACAAGCCTGTTCTGATAACAGAATACGGCTGTCCGGCATATAATATGTATGCAGACCAGAACACGGCAGAAACACAGCAGGCGGAATTTTTAAAGAACTGCTGGGTTGACATAATATCCAATTCGGACGGCTTGGGGCAGGGCAACAGCTTAGGCGGGGTATTATTCGAGTGGGTCGATGAATGGTGGAAGGCTTACGAGCCCGACCTTCATGATACAAAGCCTTTATGGGCAGGCTCCTTTCCCGACGGGTGGATGCATGAGGAGTGGCTCGGGGTGGCATCACAGGGAAACGGCAAAAACAGTCCCTACCAGCGCATCCTGAGAAAGGCCTATTATACATATAAGGATATGTGGAGAGAATAAGAAAATAAAAAAAGGAGGAGGAATATGGGCAAGAAGAGATTTTTGGGTTTTATAGTATTTGCCGCGCTGGTATTTACTACTATGGCGCTCCAGGCACAGAACGTTGAGTTCTTTGAGCCGTTTAATGTATATACGGATAAGAACGCGCGCGGAAACCATTATGCGCCGTCAGGCTGGATGGGCGATTACAGTGATATCACCTTTACAGACGCGTGGAAAGAGAACCCGCATTCAGGCGAAAGCTGTATAAAGGTTACATACAGGCCAAACGCCTCACAAGGCGCCAGGTGGACGGGTATGTACTGGCAGAATCCCCCTAATAACTGGGGAGAGAAGAAAGGCGGTTATGACCTGACCGGCGCAAAGAAGCTTACATTTTGGGCTCGCGGTGAAAAAGGCGGTGAGCGCATAGAAGAAGTAAAGATAGGGGGATTATCGGGTACGTATCCTGATTCGGATACAGCTGCGACAGGCCCCATAATACTTACAAAGGACTGGCAGGAGTACAGTATTAATCTTGACGGCAAGGACCTAAGCTATATAAGCGGCGGTTTTGTATGGGCTACTAATCTTGATGTCAATCCGGAAGGATGCACATTCTATCTGGATGACATAAGATACGAGTAACGCATAAGAGCAGTTCTTTATAAAAATTATTAAAGAATAAAAAAAATAGGGACAAATGCTTTTTTTAGTAGTATTATACAATAAAGCGTTTTGTCCCTAATTTTTTATGCTGTCCTTTATAATAAGGAATAGAGAAGTAAAGGTTTTTTATGCAGCAGCAGAATTATATAAACAAAAGAAAATACATAAGGCTTAATTCGTGCTTTCCGGTTGAATTCAGCTTCTATATTTCCGCAGGAACAACACTTTCCAAGACCTACCAGGGTTTTACCCGCGACTTATCCGAAGGCGGCTTATGCCTTGAGGCCAAGAACCTAAGCCAGGAAGACGCCGGGATATTATCAAGCAAGAAGCTTAATATGAACGTCGTAATAGATATACCTGTTATAGGCCATCTTGTTAAAGCGACGGCAAAAATAGCGTGGGTAAAAAAACTGACTCATGACAAGGAGAAGAATGATTACCTTGTGGGCCTTTCTTATCTTAATATAGAGCAGAAAGACAGAAGGCGTATTGTAAATTACGCCAGGCGTTTAAAATACCTGCCAAGGTTAACAGCGGCCTTGATTGCGCTTATGTTTCTGGGGCTTGCGCTGCTTTCATTTTATCATTTCAAAACGAGAAAAGAGAATAAGATACTCGTCAAGCAGCTTGTAACTATATCGGGCGCTAAGGCTGATATAGAAAAGCGCCTCAATGAGACAAAGGTGCGTAAAGAGATGCTGGATAAGCAGTTTGCCGAGAGCTCTAAAAGCGCCGAAAGCCTTAAGCTGAAAATAGCGCGCACAGAAAAAAGGCTTGCGCGACAGGAGAAGAAGCTGAGCAGGCAGCTTGAGAAGGCTCTTTTTCAGCAGAAAGAGCTGGAGCTGAAGATAGCGGACATACCGGCCGGGGATATCGAATCAGGCAGTATGGCGTATAAAATTACGGAAACCAGGCTTACCAATCTGAATAAGAAGATAGAACTGCTGCAGATGGAGCTTGATGAGGTTACGAAGAAAGCAGACGCCGAAAAAGCTGTCTTCGAAAAAGAGCTTAGCCTGCTGCAGGAGGATAACGCGTCTCTTAAAAGCCAGATAAAGCTTGCCCGGCAGGGAGAGGTTTTGCTTGAAGAACAGCTTGCGCAGATAAAACTTAAAAGCGGGCAGATAACCCGTGCGAGTGTTGACAAGATGCTCAAGTGGCTTAATGTCCATCAGACCAAAAAGACAGGGCTTGTCTTAAGCTACGAAGGTGATAACTCTCTTAAAGATTGGGGTTTTACTTATGACCAGGCCCTCGCGTGCCAGGCCTTCCTGATAATGGGTGAAACAGAGCGCGCTAAAAAAGTGCTTGAGTTTTTTCAAAACAAGGCAAAGCGTTCAAACGGCTTATTTTATAATGCTTATGACGTTAAGACAGGCCTGCCCTGCGAATGCGTGGTTCATAACGGGCCTAACATATGGATTGCGATAGCAGCATGCCACTATACATACAGGACCCGGGATGAGCGGTTCCTGAAACTGGCTGAAGATATAGCTTTTGAGATGATGATAACACAGGGAGACTCCGACGACGGAAGCATAAAAGGAGGCCCTGATTCGGAATGGGTAAGCACCGAACATAATCTTGACGCTTATTCTTTATTTAACATGCTGTATAAAATAACAGGTGATGAGGTATATGAAAAATCCGCTTTTATAACTTTCCAGTGGCTTAAGCAGGCGGGTTATGACGCTCAGGAAGGAAGATTCTTAAGGGGAAAGGGTGACGCCACCATTGCCACAGACACTTTCTCATGGGCAATAGCAGCCATAGGCCCTGAAAAGCTCGCGGAAAACGAGATGAATCCCGACGGCATAATGGAATTCGCGGAAAAAGAGTGCAGGGTTGAGACTAAATTCTACAGGCCTGAGGGAAGAAGTGTTGACGTCGTAGGATTTGATTTCGCGAAAGCGGAAAATTTAGGGCGCGGCGGTATTATATCTACAGAATGGACCGCGCAGATGGTGTCGGCGTTTAAGATTATGGCGGATTATTACAGGTCTATGGCTGATGCCGAAAGAGAGAGTATATATAATTTAAAGGCAGAGTATTACCTCTCCCAGTTGAGTAAAATGGTTGTATCGTCTCCTTCACCAACGGGGCAGGGAGAGGGGTGTCTCCCCTATGCCTCAATCGATAATGTCCGTACGGGCCATGGCTGGCGCGTGGCAAAAGGAAGGCGCACCGGTTCTGTCGCGGCAACCGCGTATTACATTTTTGCGTACAGGAATCATAACCCTTTAAAGCTTAAATAGTCTATCGCATAATGTAAAATATTATGTGCACTTTCGCTTTGTCATTGCGAACGGAGTGAAG
>CAZBMI010000044.1:0-8829 GCA_964492885.1 uncultured Planctomycetia bacterium
TGTATCCCTTATTGAATCCAGCAAAGTGGTCTTTCCATGGTCAACATGCCCCATGAAAGTCACTACAGGAGGCCGCGGGCTTAAAAACTTCTCATCCTGCTCTTCATCTTCATGCGCCGCGAGCGCTTCTTCTTCAACAGTAGGCAGGCGCTCAAGCTGATAGCCGAACTTTTCGGCAACAGCCTTTGCGTCATCCTCTCCGATAAGCTGGTTT
Source organism: uncultured Planctomycetia bacterium (assembly GCA_964492885.1). Taxonomy (GTDB): domain Bacteria; phylum Omnitrophota; class Gorgyraeia; order JABMRG01; family JABMRG01; genus CAZBMI01. The sequence continues at coordinate 215 of CAZBMI010000044.1, forward strand.
ATGCTGGCAAATACATTCAATGACATCAGCTCTTTTATGATAAGGCTCGAGCCTATTGAAAGTTTCTGCGCAAGATCTTTTACCACTATCGGAAAATTAACCTCTAATTCTTTCAGGCCTGACTTCTTAGCGGCATCTTCCGGAGCGGTCTTTTTTGTTTCCACCGGTTCTGAGGCGGGTTTTTCTATGGCAGGCTCTTTGAGGGGTTCTTTCTTCTCTTCCTTAGAAAGTAATGCGGGCTTTTCTTTGGCCTTAACCGGTTTTTTTGAAGTGCTCTTTTTTGTCGTTTTGGGCTTAGCCGCCTTAGTTTTTTTAAGAGAAGTTTCTTTTGTCTTAGGCCTGGCTCTCCCCTTCTGTGGCTTTTCTTTCGTTGCCGTCTTTTTACCGGCCTTGGCTTTTTCCGGTTCTTTCTTCTTTTTAGAGGTTGTTGCTTTCTTTATCTTATCTATATCCAGCGAAGGCTTCTTTTTTGCAATGGATTTGAGAACCTTATCAAGCTCTGCGGCAGACAAAGATGCCTGTGCGGATTTAGCGGTTATGCCCAGTTTTATAATCTGGATAAGCAGTACCTTTGACGGCATCTTTACCTTTTTCGCGAGTTCTGATATCTTCAAAAAATCCCCCTTACTCTGTCAGTTCTTTTGCTGATTCTAATATCTTCTCTGCTGTTTTCTGACCAATGCCTTTAATCTCTAAAAGATCCTCAAGCTTCGCGCTTGCGATATCCTCTATCTCTTTGTAACCTGCCTTTGTTAGGAGCTCTTCTGCCTTTTTACCCACGCCCGGAAGGTCTGATATGGAAAGGGCTGACTCTTCTTTAGCTTTCTTCCTGTCTTCTTTATCAGAACGCCCTTTTACGTCTATCTCAAAGCCTACCAGCTTTGAAGCGAGTTTTACGTTCTGGCCGTGTTTTCCTATTGCAAGTGAAAGCTGGTCATCCTCAACAAGAATCTCTGCCTTCTTTTTTTCAATATCGATATTTATCTGCGATATCTCAGCGGGTGAAAGGGCCCCTTTTATATATTCCTGCATGTCATCGCTGTAACGGACTATATCTATCTTCTCTCCCTGCAGTTCTCCTACAATGTTCTTAACGCGCTGTCCTCTCATCCCTACGCAAGCTCCTACCGAATCAACCTTTAAGTCTTTTGACATAACAGCTATCTTGGTGCGGTCCCCGGGCTCTCTTGCTATGGATCTTATCTCCACAATACCATCTGCTATTTCAGGTATCTCGAGTTCAAAGAGTTTTCTTATCATGCCTATGTCTTTGCGTGAAAGCATGATATGTGAGCCCTTGGGGGTCCTCTCAACATCGACTACAAATGCCTTTATCCTCTCGCCCTGCTTGTATCTTTCACGCGGAAGCAGTTCAGATCTGGGCAAAATCGCCTCCGCCTTTCCCAGGTCCACTACTATATTACCTTTTTCAAAGCGGTGGACTCCACCGGTAACAATAGTACCTTTTCTTGTCTGGAACTCGGCAAAGATGACATCTCTTTCAGCTTCGCGTATCTTCTGTATAATAACCTGCTTTGCTGTCTGCGCCGCTATCCTGCCGAATTCAGCTGACCTTATCTCTTTATCTCCGCAAAAGACCTTTATGGCGCCTGTATCAGGATCCATCTTGACCTTTATCTCTTCCTCAAGGTCATGTTCATGGCCGACAACTTTACGCGCTGCGCTTACTAAGGCGCTTTCAACAGCTTCGATAAGTATCTCCTTGGCGATACCCTTTTCTCGCTCAATATGTTCTAGCACTGATAGTAATTCACCGTTCATTTAATAACTCCTTAGATTAGCTTAATAGCATATCTGTATCTGGCGAGGAACCTCACTAGTTTCAAGCCCTGCAATAACGGTTGCTCGCTCAATGTGTTCTAGCACTGATAGTAATTCACCGTTCATTTAATAACTCCTTGTTATAAGCTGTAAGCTGTAAGCTTTAAGCTTTTTCCGGATAGAGAATCTTTTATTTTTTGCTTACAGCATATAGCTTACGGCTTATAGCTTATGCTCTTACAGCTTAAACATCGCTTTTTTTATCTTTGTATACGGTATTGCGATGACATTATCCGCACTATCCTGTATCCTGAGGCTCTCCCTGCCTGCTTCCCGCACATTTCCGCTTACAAAACTCTTATCGTCAAAAGCTTCGGAAAGCCATATATCCACTGCCCTGGTTTCCGCCCTTTTAAAATCAATTCTGTCTTTAAGCGGCCTGTCCAATCCCGGAGATGAGACCTCTAAAGAGTAGTCTCCTGCCAGAAGACCTTTTTCTACTATAAGTTTGTAAATCTGCTTATTAAGCGCTGAACATTCACCTGCGGTAATACCTCCGGGCTTATCAACTAAAAGTCGTAAAGCAAAACCTTTGCCAGCCTTGCTAAGGAGAGCTTCTACTAAAAGCGCGCTTGCCTTATCCAGCAGGGGCGCTATCTCGTCTTTTATCTGTTCTAAAGCGCTGTTGTTGTACATAGAATAAAAAAGCGGGTAAACATAGGTCGACCCACTTGCAATTCTCCTTTCATACATAATAAATTTGTAAAAAGATTATATGATATATACCCCTGAATTGTCAAGGCATTTTTTCCCTTCGACTTGACTACCCACCAAATCCATACTCTCCATAAAGGTATTTCGGGGCTTGGAGTAATTTCGCAGGAGCGTTCGCAACCCCCAGCGTGGGTTGCTCACTCTGCTTTTCCGCTCATTCAGACAGTTATGCAATAGGGAAAAACCCTGCCATTCGCAGAAAAGAAAGTCCTGCTGCAATTACTCCAAGCCCCGAATACGAAACAAAGCTTAATTTTATCGATGCGTTAGGCATTAAAAATGGCCTTGCTGTAATTAAAGCAGGGCTTTTTTCTTTTGAGCGGGCAGGGTTCGCACTCATTAGCGTCAGGCGAGAGCGAAAAAGAAACAGAGCAAAATTTCCACGCTGGGGAAATTTTGCGTCCCTGCGTAATTATAGCGAGGCCATTTCAATATAGATCGATGTTTAACTAAGAAGTTTGGTGATTGCGGAAAGGAGTTCGGATAGCGGGGCTTCTATGCGCTCACCCGTCTTGCGGACTTTTACTTCAGCTGTCGCGTTTTTAACAGCCTTGGAACCGATAATAACCTGCACAGGTATGCCTATAAGGTCAGCGTCCTTAAACTTAATGCCGGGGCTTATATCCCTGTCATCAAAGAGTGTTTCAATACCGTTATCTGTAAGGTCTTTGTAGAGCTTTTCAGACTCATGGGCAACCTGCTTATCCTGTATATTAAGCCCGAGTATGATAACTTTATAAGGAGCTATGCTCAAGGGCCATATTATACCGTCTTTATCATTATTCTGCTCTATGGCAGCGGCGATAATCCTGTTTACCCCTATGCCGTAACACCCCATGATAAGGGGTTTCTCTTTTCCGTCTGAATCCAGGAAATTCGCTTTCATACATGCGGAATACTTTGTACCGAGTTTAAAGACATGGCCTAATTCAATGGATCTTTTTAAAGCAATGGGCTTTTCGCATTTAGGGCAGGCGTCTTTATCTGTTATATAACGTATATCATATGTCTTTGTTATGTCAAAATCCCTTCCCGGGACTACATTTATAATATGCTTATCCTTCTTGTTCGCGCCTGTTACGCCTATATCAATACCTGCCACCGCGTTATCAACTATAATATCTATACCCTTAAGATTATAAGGCCCTGAAAACCCCATAGGCCCGCCTGTTACTTTAAGTATGGTCTCTTCGTCTGCCAGCGCGAGCCTGCCGGCCCCTGTTACTGCGGCGAGTTTTGCTTCGTTTACATCATGGTCTCCTCTTACCAGAGCTGCTAAGGGCTTATCATCCGCGATATATATGAGCGTCTTTATCATATCCTCAGGCCTGCACTTTAATACCTTTGCCACCTTTTCAATGGTAGTAACGCCCGGAGTATTGACCTCTTTTATCTTCGGTGTGCGGTTTTCGGTGTGCGGTTTTCGGTTACTTGAAGCAGCACAGGCTGCCTTTGCAAGGCTGCTCTTATAACCACAGTTCTCACACACGGCAATTATGTCTTCACCGTTATCTGACAACAGCATATACTCTGCTGACTCTTTGCCGCCCATAAAACCTGTATCAGCCTCAACAGCCATAACATCTAACCCGCAGCCGGAGAATATCCGGTTGTAGCAGTCGAGCATGAGCTTATAATTCTTATCAAGCCCTTTTTCGTCTCTGTCAAAACTGTAAGCATCCTTCATAATAAACTCTTTGCTTCGTATAATACCGAAACGCGGCCTTGGCTCATCCCTCAGCTTGGTCTGTATCTGGTATACTGTCTTTGGCAGGTCTTTGTATGAACGTATATGATTCCTGGCGATATCCGTAACAACCTCTTCGTGAGTAGGGCCTATAACCATCTCCCTGCCTGTCCTGTCCTTGAACTTGACAAGCTCGTCGCCTATAACATCATACCTTCCTGTTTCGTGCCATATCTGCGCAGGCTGTAAAGCAGGCATAAGTATCTCAAGGGCTCCTGAAACGTCCATCTCCTCACGCACAAGAGCCTCTACCTTTCTTAATACCCTAAGCCCTAAGGGCAGGTATGAGTACGCGCCTGCGGCAAGTTTACGTATAAGGCCTGCCCGGACCATTAGCTTATGGCTTATCGCCTCCGCGTCAGCCGGATCCTCTTTTAAAGTTGGTATAAATGTTTTCGTGTAGCGCATTTTATTTTCTGTATAAGAAACGGGATACTAGATGCAAGGTGTAAGCTGTAAGCCGTAAGTTGTAAGCTGCCCCTCACTTTTGTTTGGGGCCCCTCGGTGAGAGGTCCCGAGCCTGCCGAGGGGTAAGCTTAAAGCTTATCTATATGCTTTAGCAGTTCCTTTACCGCGTCCCCGGCCTTCACCTTTTTTACTATCTTGCCTTTTTTAAATAGTATACCAGAGTTTTTACCAAAAGCAATACCAATATCAGCTTCTTTTGCCTCGCCTGGGCCATTCACCTCGCAGCCCATTAACGCAATCTTAAAAGATTGCTTAGTTGACAGTTCACAGTTGACCCCATACCACTTACTTCGTTCGGGTACGGGGCAAGCAGTTGATAGTTTTCTCTTAAAGTCTTTGACTATTTTTATAAGGTCGACCTGACAGCGTCCGCACGTAGGGCAGGCTATTACCTCGTGCCTGAAATATCTCAATCCCAATGCCTGTAAAATCTCTTTTGCGATGATAACCTCTTGCGCCGGGTCACCCGTTAAGGAGACTCTTATAGTATCACCTATACCTTCTGATAACAATGTCCCTATTCCTATGGCTGACTTTATTATCGACTCATCACCATGGCCGGTTGCGGTAACTCCGAGATGCAAAGGATAGTCACAACGCTTAGCTGCCTTTCTATACGCATTGATAGTAGTAGCTACATCAGAGGACTTCAAAGACAGCATGATATCGTAAAACCCCTGCTTCTGAAAAAAACCGGCACAGCTCAACGCTGCCTTCACCATTTTATCTTCAGGCAGCTTTCCTTTTGCTGTCTTAGGAAGAGAGCCCGAATTCACGCCTATCCTTACAGGTATCTTTGCTTTCTTGCATTCAGATATCACTTCTTTTAGATGCGCGGGCTTGGTGATATTACCCGGGTTTAACCTTATACCATCAGCCCCGGAGGCAATTGCCAGCAGGGCAAGCCTGTAATCAAAATGTATGTCCGCCTCAACAGGCATGGATATCTTACTTTTAATGCGCGCTATTGCTTCGGCAGAATTCGTATCCCGGACAGCAAGCCTTAAGATTTCACACCCCCGGAGCTTAAGTCTCTTTGCCTGACGCAGGGTTGCGCTGATATCCTTTGTATCGGTATTTGTCATAGATTGTACGGATACGGGAGCGCCTCCTCCTATGCTTACGCCGCCCAGTCTTATTTGCCTGGTCTTTCTTCTCATCTCTTTATAATAAACATGGTTATATCATTCCACGTAACAAACAGAAAAAATATTAATATCAAAGTAATCGCCGCGTACTGTATATACTCTTGAACCTTTACGCTTAAAGGACGTTTCCTAAGTTTCTCTATTCCGAGAAAGAGTATATGGCCTCCGTCCAGGATAGGAAACGGAAGAAGATTGAATATCGCAAGAGCGAGGTTTATATGCGCGACAAGATATATAAGATAAACCAATCCCACCCTGACAGCTTTTCCCAAAATAACGGCAATTCCCACGGGCCCTGTAGCAGAGCCTTTAAGCGCGACCTTGCCTGTAACAAGATGCCATATAAGCCTATAAGTTAAAGCCGTATTCGCAAAGGTCTGGCGCGCGCCTATTGAAACGTGATTAAGAAAGCTGCCCTTAAAAAGCTCTACATCTCCAAAATAGCCGATACCTATCTTAGGGGTTTTTATCTCGTTTCCGAAAAGGCCTTTGGATTCAAACATGTCGGGAGTAATTGTAAACTCCTCTGTGCGAGCCTGCCTGCTTACCTCTATATTTAACGGCTCTTTGCTATAATGCTTCGAAACAATATCAAGCACCTGATGCCAATACCCTATGCTTTTACCGTTTATAGCCGTTATCCTGTCACCTGTCTCTATCCCTGATTTATACGCAGGCATGCCTTCTATAACGGCGCCGACGCGTGAGGTCGGAACCACAAAAGAAAATATCAAAAAAGCTAAAAGATAGTTTACTCCAGCGCCCGCGAATATTATCCAGAATCTTCTTCCCGGAGGCTGGCCGAAAAACTCCCTTGAGTTATCCGAGAGTTTATCGGTAAGCTCATCGCCTGCCATTTTCACGTACCCGCCAAAAGGTATTGCGCATACGGCATATTCTGTCTCGCCTATTCTTTTTGACAAAAGCACTTTTCCCAATCCCAGCGCGAACCGCTCTACCTTAACCCCCATGCGCCTTGCCATGAAAAAATGACCGAGTTCGTGTACGAGTATTACGATACTGAATACAATAATAACCGTGATAATAGTCAACATAAATTACTCCTGTATTATTCGCGCTGCCTGCTGCCTTGCCCATTTATCGCATTCGAATATCTCATCGAGCGTAGGCGATTCTATATATTTGTGTTTTACAAGTACCTTTTCTATAACTTCCGGTATTTTTGTAAAAGCTATTTTTTTGCCCAAGAAGGCCTTTACGGCAGCTTCGTCAGCCGCATTGAGCGCTGTTGTTGAGGTGCCGCCCAGCTTCGCGGCTGCCATTGCTAAAGAGAAACAGGGGTATTTCATTATATCAGGCTCTGCAAAACGCAGGTTCATCTTTTTGGAAAAATCAAGCCTGCCAAACCGGGTCTCGCGCCTGTCGGGATAGGTAAGCGCGAATTGTATCGGCAGTTTCATGTCCGTAACGCCAAGCTGTGCTATAATACTCCCGTCGATAAATTCGCACATAGAATGTACGAGCGCTTCCGGATGAATCAGGAGTTTTATCCTGTCAACAGGTATGCCAAAAAGGTGGTGAGCTTCTATTATTTCTAACCCTTTGTTTATCAGCGTTGCGGAGTCTACGGTAATCTTCTTTCCCATCTTCCATTTAGGATGCCTAAGCACCTGCCTTACCTTAAGCTTTGAGAAATCTGATTTTGAGACCTTGTGCAAGGGGCCGCCGCTGCCTGTTAAAAAAAGCCTGTTTACCTCTTTTATTTTGCGCGATTTTATGCATTGGAATATCGCGCTGTGTTCGCTGTCAACCGGTACAAGGCAGGCACTGCGCTCTTTCAGCTTTCTCATTATTATATCACCTGCCATAACAATGGATTCTTTATTTGCAAGGCAGATATGCTTTTCCGCTTCAATGCCGGCAATTAACGGGTATACTGCCGCTGCCCCGGATATCGCTATTACAAGTATGTCCACCCTGCTGTCAGAGGCTATGATGCTTAAACTCTCCGGGCCTGAGAGTACCTTGATATTGCTTCTTCTTAAGGCCTTATCAAGCTTATCGGATTCCTTATGGTCCGCGACAGCGGCGCAAGAAGCATTGAATTTCCGTGCCTGTTTCTCAAGAAGTTTTATATTGGAAAGAGATGAAAGCGCGGTGACCTTAAAATCCTTAGGAAAACTTTCTATAACTTTTAAAGCGTTTATTCCTATCGAACCTGTTGAACCGAGTATGGCTACGTTCTTCATAATCTCTCTAAGGTATGAGCCTGAGGTAAAAATATAATACAGGCGTTGTGAATATAAGGCTGTCTATCAGGTCCAGAATTCCGCCTAATCCGGGTAGGAATTTGCCTGAATCTTTTACCTGGCAATCCCGCTTAATCAAAGATTCCGAGAGGTCGCCTATTTGGCCGACAATACTTAAAAGAAAACCTATAATACATACATGCGTGGTGGGGACCGCGGGTAAAAGCCATTTAAAAGCCACGGCAGCCGCAAAACTTGTCAGTACGCCGGCTGCGGCGCCTTCTATGGATTTTTTTGGGCTTATGCGCGGAATAAGCTGGTGCTTTCCGAATAATGTACCTATAAAATAGGCGGCCATATCACCCGATTTTGTAACAATCAAAAGATAGAGTATAAGAAACCTTCCGTCCATGTTAAGGGGCGGGAGAAACCTTAATTTTATTATGAATGAGAAGAACCACCCTATGTAAAAGATACCGAATATGG
>CAZBMI010000045.1:0-8728 GCA_964492885.1 uncultured Planctomycetia bacterium
CCTTTCCTAATGCATCCCATTCTTTTTCTAAATTACCTAATCCGGCTATCTTGTAGTTCAAAACGGTTTCCGGATGCTTTAGCGCATTATAGGTTTCCGGGCAAAAACCGTCTAATGAAAATTCTATCCAATCAATCCCAGCTTTCTTCAGCGCTCTTACATAGCCTCTGTTATGCAATCGCAAACCATTAGTGATTAATATCGCTTTCTTGTTCTCTGCGTGTATGTGTTGGATAATCTCAAATAAATATGGGCACAGAGTAGGCTCCCCGCCTGAAATAGCTATATGCGGCCCGTGAAAACCAGATATTATTTTCTTCACTTTAGCAAGGCTTAGGTCTTTCTTGGCCCTGTGGGGCAGAAAACAGAACTCGCAGTTTAAGTTGCATTTGTAAGTTACGGGTATAACCAACGCATAAAAATTCCTGTCCTCGCAGCGCTTGCGCCCTAAATGCGCGAGTTTCATGTAACAGCCGGCGTCTGTCTCTGCAAGATACTCAGAGGCCCCGTGCAGGGGGCAGTTTTTCCTCATAAAAACCTTGCCGTTATTGGTGTAGACGGATGCGGGTATTGGATTATATAATACATCACATAAACTCTCTGTATGCCCTTTCAGCGTAACTGAATTCTTTTTCCTCATGTAACCTGTTTTCCCCGGTTAAATATTTTCCGACCACTTGGCGCTGTACCCTTAAAAAACTTCCCACATAAAACCATCAGGCTCTTGGCATGAAATAATATATTTGTATAAAACGGGTTGCAGTGCGTGCAGGAACATCTCTTTTTTATAATATCTTTTCTGACAGATTCTGCTTTCCTGCTAAACCATATCTTTCTAAAATCATATCCTGCCTCCTTAAGGTTTCCGATAATCTCTGTTTTTGTACAGCAAGGCCATACATCCCCATATGGTGAAATATGGGCAGATACCGTGCCCGCGTGGCAGGGTATCTTCACGCCTTTATCTATAGTCTCATAGTAATAATTCCTTATAAGCTGTTTTAAGCGTAACAGGCCCTTGCCGTCCCCCTTAAACATCTTAAGGTAATATTTAACGGCCTTTCTATAGCTTTCTATTGGAGGCAGTATATCATCTTCAAGGTTTTTTAATTCTTTACGGTATTCGGCTAACTCTATGGCATAAGCATCGGGCTTGAGTTGTGTTTTTACAAAATCACAAATTTCCTTTATATCGCCCGCGTTAAACTTAGAGACAACCGTATAAACACCTAAAGAAAACCTGCTGTATCTCTTTTTCAGCAGCTTAAGCCTTCTATAGGCCTCTAAAGTCTTTATGAAATCACCCTCAGTACCTCTTATATAATCCTGTTTTTCATGCAGTCCGTCCAGCGATATGTTGACAATCAATTTAACTCCATTTGCGCTGCAAATTTTAAGTATATCCTCTGTAATATTACAAGTAGCTTCGGGCATCGTCCCGCTTACCGGAATATTGATTATTACAGGCTTGCAATACGCAACAACATAATCTATTATACGCGGTAAATCACTTCTTAAAAACTGGTTTCCGCCGCTTATCGTAATCCACGCGGGTGACCTGCCTATAGACTTAATCACATTCCGCCATTCATCGGCAGTAAGCTCACTTTCAGCTAAATCCGGATTATCAGTATATATTTTCCATATACTGCAGGTCCTGCATTTTGCAACACATCTATTTGTCACTGATAAAGTAAGATTAAACGGCATTACACGGAAGCTAAAAGGCATCCTGAATAAGCAGTTAGCCGTCCAGTAAGAAACTAATTGGAAAAGATTAGTTATGGGTAAATACATTGCGCGTAAAATTTAAGCTTATAAAAACCCTTTAAGCCTGTACCAGGTTATTGTTTTTTCTATGCCTTCTTCAAGCGGTATCGGATGATAAGCAAGTTCACTCTCTGCTTTTGAGGTATCATAGCTTCTGCTCTCTGTAAAAAACCTGACTCTCGATTCGCTAAGCACCGGTTCTGACTTTAAAAAAACAGCAGCCCATTCAAAAACCCCGGCCAAAGATAACATCGCTCTCTTTGGCAGTGTTTTATTGATATAGCTTATTCCTAAATATCTTGATACCATCTCCGCAAACTCTTTTACCGTGACGGGCCTTTCTCCTGCTACAAGATAGGCTTTGCCTGTAACATCTCTGTTATTAAAACACGCGAGCAGAACCTGCACAAGATCGCCTATATAAGTAGGGTGCAAAAGGCTTTTTCCGTTATCTATTAAAAAGAATAGTCTTTTCTTAATCACTCTAAACAGTTCCAGTACATGAGTATCCTTCGGGCCATATAAAAAACCCGGCCTTAATACAACAGCGGGGACGCCCTCGTTTATATAATAGTCATAAACAGCCTTTTCCGCGTCAGCTTTGCTTTTTTCGTAAATATTTGACGGATTAAACCGGCAATTTTCATCTGCATCTATTACATCAGGGCCGAGTACTCCCGCGCTGCTTAAATGTATAAATTGCCTTACCCGTCTGTTTTTTACGCAGGCCTTAAGTATATTTTCAGTGCCTTTTGTATTAACCGCATAATATCTTTTTTCAGGCACGCCATGCCTGCCTAATATTCCGGATAAATGATAAATAATATCAATGCCCTCGAGGCTTCTCTCTAAAGAGCCTATATCCAGCAAATCTCCGTGCGAAAAAGAGATATCTTCATATTCTTTCAGACAAGCCAGGCTGCTCGAAGGCCGAACGAAAACAGTTATTTTTACCTCAGGCCGCAGTGCTGATAAGGCATTTACCAGGTGGCTTCCTATAAAACCGGTAGCTCCGGTAATTAAAACATTAGTGCGAGACGACATTTTATAATAGTAGCATAGGTTATTTTAGAGAGTGAGTAATATCAAAAAGGTCTATGTAGATTCCGTCCTTTTCCTTTGATAGCACATTAACGTATCTGCCAGCGGTATATTTTCTTATTTCAGTAGAATTTCTCAAAAGGAGATTGCTTGTGCCTTTATGCCATGATGAAGAAACCAGCCATACACGCTTAAAAGAGGCGCTGTTGATAAATATTTCCTCAAACTTCGGTTCTTTGCCTTTAAAATACCGGGCGTAGAGCTGCCCGGGTTTGAGGCCCTGGCCGTTAATGCCGATAGAGGCTGCCAGCGCTTTCGTACCAAGGCAATATTCCGCCGCGTAAGGATAAAACATATAACCTAAGCACGAAATTTTATTACTTGTTATTTCATCGCGTAAATTGTAAGTTATAATCGCATATGACTGGATATCTGTAGCAAAAACCGCGTCGCCTTTTTCTAAGGATTCCTTCAGAAATGAGATTAAATCCTTATAATCTTTTCTCGCGTGTATGCCCGGATAAAAACCTTTCCTGCTGTCAGGAAAAGAAAGGAGAAAATTATTATAATAATTTATAAGGGCGTTTGCCATATAGGCTATAATTAATATGGTAACCACTTTTCTTAAGAGTCTTCTTTTTATGGCCAATGTGCCTTTTGCTATGAATAAATAATAGAAAGGGCTGTATATAAAAATCTGTCTGTCAAGATATAGGGGCATAAACCGCCTGGACAAAATGTAAGTGACGGCTATGACAGGAAAAAAGAGTAAAAATATAAAAAGGGCGCCTTTCGGCTTTGAACGATAATACGCGTAAACCCCATAAGCGTATATACCGGAAAATATGACAGGCGCTGTAATTATTTGCCACATACTTGATGAATAACCCAATACTTGAACAACAGAAGTATTAAGCAGCGTACGCAATGATGGAACTGAAATCCAGAAGTTTTCCCGCACAAAACTCAGGTGTTTTATAAACACGAAAAATAAAGGCACAACTGCAAGTAATATAAAAAGTCCTGAGAACAACCATCTTAATCTGTTCTTGGCGTTACGATTTACCTTAAATATTACAGCCATGGGAATTAATAAAAACAGGGAAAAATAACTAGCATACAAGGCTGATATAAATGACAGCGTAAATAAGACCAGATAAAAAATACTGTTTTTTCTCAGGCTTTTAACATAAAGATATACGGTAAGCAGCACCAAGAATAAAGCCATTGCATAGACCCTTGCCTCCTGCGCGTACCATACCTGCATAGGGCTGAATGCCATAATAAAAACAGAAAACAAAGAAATGCGTTTATTAAAAAAAAGGCGCGAAAATCTGTAAAATACCCAAAGGCTCAACGAGCTGAAAATAACCGATAAAATCCTTAAGGCCTGGCCCTCACCCAATGCAAAACTGGCCGCATAAACAGTCAGGTAGTACATAATAGAAGCGGGGTCATGCAGCATCCTTTTTATGCAATAATGAAAAGGTGAATCCCCATACAGCGAAGAAAACAATTTTACATTATTACATGAATAAAAATTAGAAACAAGCTCATCAAACCATAATCCATACTTATTAATGCCGTAAAAACGTAAAACCAGAGCAGGTATAAACAGAAATATAAACATATGAGGCCTTATTTTTTTTGCGAAATCCATCCCCTTATCCTGTTAAAGATTTTAACGCAAATTAGCGCTATCTCCTTAAGGAAAATTCTCCACGTAGCAACTATTCTTCCGGCAAAATTATCCTCAAGGGATATTCTCATGTTATACATGTTTAAAGCAATGCGGCTGTAACTTACACTCCATTTATAGCGCGGTATGCCATTCCTAGATTTCATCCAAAATGAATCATCTATTAACCCTTTCTCCAGGCATTGCTCGTATAACCTGCTCCCCGGAAATATCACCGCCGGATGAAAATATACCTTGTCAGGCCTTATAATAGATAATAAGTTTCTTGTCTGGTTCAGTGTTTCTGCATCCTCTCCGGGGTACCCTAATATTATATTACAAATAGCTTTTATGCCTGCTTTCTTTGTTAAGTAAAACGCGTTTTTTACATCTGCGAAAGAGAAGTTTTTGTTCATAGCCTTAAGGATCTTCCGGCTACCGGTCTCTACCCCGAAAAATATACCCGCGCATCCGCTTTTTTTCATTAACTCAAGCGTAGAAAAATCTACGCAGTCAACACGTGAACGAACAGTCCATCTTAGTTTTATATTATTTTTTATCATCTCATTGCATAACTGCCTTGTCCTGTCTGTATCCACAGCGAAAAAATCATCATGGAACATAATGCAAGCCTGCTTTTCGAAGTTCTTTACGGCTTTCAGTTCTTCCAAAATCCTGGGTACACTATGCGTCCTGTAACGGCCTTGATATATCGCGGAGACACTTCAAAAATTACACCTAAAAGGGCAGCCCCTGGATGCTAAAATGTGAAAATCTATCTCATTAAACTTATTTTTATACCTGTCTGGCTCTATGAGGTGAAAAGCCGGTTTTGGAATGTTGTCAATATCCTTCTCCCATTCAGGCTGTGTAGCTATTATATTTTTGTTATCATCTTTAAAAGCTATACCCGGTACTTTTCTCAAATATTCCGGACCTTCATTACAATTTAAAACATATTTTAAAAATGATAACTCACTTTCACCTAAAAATATTGCGTCAACATCTATATTCTCTAAAATCTGCTTATAAAGAAAGGTTGGGTGAGCGCCGCCTAAAACAACCTTAACATCTCTATGTATTTTTCTTATAATATCTACAATACCAAAAGCTGTGTGCCGGTTGGTTGACAATACGCTTATACCGAAAATATCTCCTCTGTTTTCTGAAATAACATTTCTTATCCGTGAAAAACTGGTATCGTTTACAAAATCTATTATCTTAACTGATACACCTTGTCTCTCAAGTGTTGCCGCTATATACATCAATCCCAAAGGATACGATACAGAGAGTTCCGGGTTATAAGAAAAACAGGAAGGCGGATTAATAAGTATAACACGCATATTGTCTTAATTATTCCTTCTCATATTTCTGCCAGATAAAAGGCGGCGGCTTTTTGCATACGTAATACATCAAATACGCGCTTAACCGCGAAATCAACTCAAGCGCGCATAAGAAAAACGCAAAAGGGGCTGATAGAGGTTTCTTAATTATATAGGCAAAAACACCATAGGCTGCCATATAGAAATTCATGCTTTTTACCGAATATCCCGACCTGCTTCGTGTGTCGATATGCCCCCAGAAAATCCTTACTCTTTGAAAAAAAAGGTCTTTTACCGTTGTTGGGCATCTGTTATATATAATGGCATTTGATGAATAATATAACTTGTAGCCTCTGTTTACAAAAAAAGACTCTATGCTGGCTTCATCAACCGCTGTATCGTATGGTATTTTTTTTAAAATATTTCTAAATGCTATCGCTTCTCCCAATTTTATATATTTCTTATTAAACTGATTATTTATGCCCCAAAGTATTTTATTAAGCAAAGTAACAAACCTTCTCTTGTGGCATAAGGGCACCGCATGAGCACCCGTCATGCCGACCTCTTTCCTCGAAAAAGGTACCGTTAAAAACGATAAGCAATGCCTGCTGAGTACTATATCAGAATTTAAAACAATACATATATCGCCTTTTGCCTCGGACAAGAACAGATTCAGTGCCGCCGCTTTACCCTTACGCTTCTTTTCTTCTATTAATGCAAAATGCGGGTTCAATTTTAAATAGCGCCTTATTATTTTCGCTGAATCATCAGTGCAGCCGCTTGCGATAAAAATAACCTCGCAAATATCAAGGGCGTCTTGATCAACAACGCTGTTTATAAGGTCCTCTATTCCGTCTTGCTCGTTGTGTACCGGTATTGCTATACTTATTTTTAGCATATTCTTATCTATTATGTATATTTTATCCTGCCGCCAAAGAGACTACCCTTAAAAATGCTTCTATTATTATCCGCAAAGACATTTTTGATTTTGCCTGTTCCCTCTCATAAAATATAATAGGGTATTCTCTCGCCCTGAACTTATTCAGCAGGGCCTTGTAAACTTCCTCTATCTGGAATGCGTAGCCTTTTGCTGTAATTTTATCGAAATCTACATTTTCCAAAATAGTTCTTTTCAGGCATTTAAAGCCGCTGGTTAAATCATTAATGGGTAGTCGTAATATTTTTTTAGAAAATATATTCGCGCATTTACTAAGCCAAATTCTGAGCAATGGCCATCCTGAAACCCCGCCGCCTTTTACATACCTGCTCCCTATAACCAAGTCGTTGTTATCAAGCATATCTAGCATCTTGGGTATGTATGCTGGCCTGTGTGATAAATCAGCATCCATCTGCACTATTACATCGTAGCCCTTATCAAGAGCGTATCTGAACCCCTCCTTGTAAGCGCTTCCAAGGCCCATTTTTAGTTTTCTGGTAATAAGATATAGATTTGGATATTTATCCTGCGCCTCCGATACTGCGCGAGAAGTTCCATCCGGGGAATTATCGTCAATGATGAGAACCGACAATTCTATCGCGAGAGAATAAAGCTCCTTCAGAAGAAAGGCTATATTACTTTTCTCATTATAGGTAGGTATTATTACCAGGATTTTGCTAAGCTGTCCCATATTTACCATATTATATGATAAAAAACGGGAAAATAGAAGTCAAAAAAATAAGGATTCAGATAAAAACAAGGGGTCAGGTCTTGAACATTTAACCTAACCTTGTGTCACCCTGAACGAAGTGAAACGATTGTCATCCTGAGGAGCGATAGCGACGAAGGATCTAGACATTAGATTCTTCGCTATGCTCAGAATGACAAAGGGATAAAGTCAAATGTTCAAGACCTGACCCCTTGTTTTGTAATTAAAACTTGAGCGTACAGCCGCCGCTCGCGGCTGTCTCGCCTATAAACCGCCCTTCTACGTTAAGGGAGAAGTTTTCCGGCGATGTTACGTCACAGCCCGTAAGAAAAACAAACTTATCATTGGAATTCGGTTTGCCTAAGTCGTAACTATTCCCCTGCGATGTAAACTGTACATCAGTCTTGGAATCGGTGTATGCGATACCCATATAGGGTACCAGTGAATACGGCGTTGCCGGATTACCGGAATTCCCGTTTATAATAAATTCTTTACTGCATATCCCGGCAAGCTGCCATTCACTGACTTTGAATTCAGTGGCGCTAACCGTGCGCTCTACGCCTTCTATATGGACACTTTTTATGTCCGGGTCTGTATACAGATACTGCGCATCAACAGTAAACCTTATGCCGTATTCAGGTATCTCCCTCACTAACGCCTTGCCGCCTATGCCGAAAGCAAAGCCGTTCTCTCCTCTTGTCTTAACCTGAAATCCGTCCTCTTTCCATGAAGACTTTAGATGGGAAACACCCATTTTTATATAAGGCTCCCACCTGTCATTTATGGTATAAGCCAGTTTCATGAGATATTTTTGCCCTTCCAGCTCGGCACTGCCTATGTCATCATCTTCGTCAAGGTCTCTATCAAAAACCCAATCGGCGTCAAAACTCGCCTTAAAAGGCCCCAGGCCCGAGGCCTGCATATTCGCTATGCCCGGTCCATAGGGAATCTTGGGGTCAGAAGCGTTGCCCGCGGTCTGCGCGAAACAATTTCCCGTTAATAAAAGCGCGCACAAAAAAACAGCTATTACTCTCAGCATATCTTCTCCTTTTTTTTTAAAAAACAAAAGCCGACTCATTACAAGTCGGCAAAATAAAAGAAATCCCTTATTTTAATATATATAAATGAAATCTTTCCAAGGATTTCATTTATCCCACCGAGCACCATTAATTTTACTATATAGGAAAAAACCTGCTCTGTAAAGAGAAAAACCTGTTATTTACTATTTTTTTCGCTGTTTAACTTATTGATATTATTTAAGTTTTCTTGTT
>CAZBMI010000046.1:0-8666 GCA_964492885.1 uncultured Planctomycetia bacterium
CATTTTATACGGCTTTACTCCGGATATAGAAATATATTCGATTGATGAATTTTTCTTAGATATTACCAATACAATACATCTTTTCAAAACGGCTGAGGAGATAGCCCAAAAAGCCAAATCAGCCGTTAGCAGAGAACTCGCTCTAAACTGCTCAATAGGTATCTCGCATAATAAACTGCTCGCAAAATTCGCCAGCGAAAAGGCAAAACCAGCAGGCATATATTACCTGAAGAAAGATGATGTAATCCCGGTCTTTAAGCATACCAGGACAGAGTCGCTTTGCGGAATAGGTAAAAAGACCGCGCGCCGGCTTTCATTAATGGGCATAGAGACATTAGGCCAGCTTAAAGAGTTCGATTCAAGAGAGCTTAAGCGCGTATTCGGCATAAACGGGGCGTGCCTGTCGCTTATGGCCAGAGGCATCGATAGTTCACCCGTGATACCGTTTAATTCGGAAGACCGGGTAAAATCAATGGGCCATTCCACAACATTTAAACAGGATTCTTCCGATATAAAAATACTTTCGCGGGAACTTCTTGAACTGGCGGATAAGGTCGGCAGGAGGCTGAGAAAAGCCGGTTTGAGCGCAGGCACAATAAGGCTTACAATAAGGTATAAGAGCTTTCAGACATTCACAAGGCAAAGAGCGTTATCTTCTGCTACGGATGACACTAAAAATATATACCTGGCAGCCAGGAATATACTCCTTAAAGCCGGCATAACAGAACCTGTCAGGCTTCTGGGGATTGCAGGGGCTAAGCTTTCCGCCTCTTCAGGGGCAATGTCCCTGTTTTCGCAGGAAAATAAGAGGTACAAGATCAATAAGGTCCTGGATTACGCAAATGAGCGCTTTGGCAGCACAGCCCTGTTTTTTGCCTCACTGCTGGATAAGAATAAATATGATAAGGTGATATCTCCCGCGTGGCGTCCATCAGGAAAACGTAATTACTGATTTTTCACTTGGCAATATTTCTATATATAGTATAATTAATAGTAATAGTAAAGTAAGGAAAAACTGTTATTAAAAATGCGCGGTTTGCAAGCGGAGGAAATATAATGAACATAGGCATAGCGAAAGAGGTATCAGCATCAGGTAAAGAGACAAGGGCTATTCTCCTGCCTCGTGAAGTAAAAAGGCTTATAGAGGAAAAGCACAGGGTTATAACTGAAAAAGGCCTGGGAGCGCGTATAGGCATAAACGACAAAGAATATAAAGAGGCGGGAGCCATTATCACCAGAGACAGGCGGAGGGTATTTGCCCAGGACGTAGTAGTTAAGCTGAAACCCCCGATGCCGGAAGAGTTCAAGATGATGAGAAATAATATAATATTTTCAATGCTGCACGCTGAACAGAACCCCAGGTTTGTAGGGCTTATGGATAAAGTCAATGTCAAGGCCATCGCGATGGAGCTTATAGCAAACCGCGCCGGAGAAAGGCTGGTTCAGTGCACAGATATGTCCGGTGAGCAGGGCATGCTGATGGCATTTCATATTGCCAAGAAGTCTCCCCGTGACTGCAAGGTACTTGTTTTGGGCTATGGCGCGGTATCCAGCGGAGCGCTTTACGTTGCGCATGCCCTCGGGGCTGAGCTGAAGATATTGAGAAAGAGTGAATACAGGCACGCGAAACACTTCTTAAGGCATGTTGACATACTCGTTAATGGCATAGCATGGCCGAAAGAGAAGAGGGAAAATAAAGAGTATATAATTACCAGAAAGATGCTGAAGGTTATGAACCCATACGGCATTGTGCTTGACCTTTCTGTCGATTATCCGAACCCTGTTGAAACATGCCACCCTACGCTTATAAGCAAGCCGGCATATCTCGTAGAGGGCATTACCCACATCTCAATATTCGGATACCCGGGATTAGCGCCTATATCCAGCTCGATGAGATACAGCAGGCAGGTGCTTCCCCTGCTTCTTAAAATCGCTTCGGCGAAAAAGCTCTCCAGGCTTCCCAATTATATTAAAAAGGCTATTATAGACCCTGACGTTTTCGAGTTTTAATCATATGAAAAAGACTTTACTTGTAATCGGCGACCCCATGATGACAGACAAGGTGTTTGACCGCTCCTTAAACAGGTTTATCACGCAAAAACCGAGAATCAACAAACGCGGCATAGGGGTAATATTCATTACTTATAATGAGCTCATGTCCGGACGCCTGCCCAACATATCGACAAAGAAACTGGAAATACTCTTGTTTTTCCCGTATAATTTCTGGAATAACGAGGTAGAAAATTACAGTAAAGACAGAAGGATATACGGTGATATCAAATTCGGTTCGGATTTTGGCGAATACTTCAGCAGAGCGCACACTATCCTGCGTAACCGCTACAGAAAAAAAACAGTAAGGTTTATCAACCCTCCGAAAGCATGCATAATAGACAGGGATAAATTAAAAACCTATCTCCTGCTTAAGTCCATGAACATAAACAGCCCTCATATATATGAGGTAAAAAACATATGGCAGGTAAACAGCCTCCTTAAAAAGGGTATCGCCTTGTACGCGAAGCCGCGTTTCGGGGCGATGGGAAAAGGCATAACTTATATTACGAAAAATGCCACGTACACAAATTTTCTGTTTAAGTCAAACTGGATCGTCAACAGGCTCTATGATTACAACTGGCGGCCTGTTAAGATCTCCGAAAAAAAGCGCAACGCGTTCCTGAGAATACTCATAGAAAGAGGCTTTATATTTCAGGAGGCCGTAAACCCTCTTATTTATAAAGGCAGAAAATTCGATATAAGGGTGTATACGGTATTCGGAAAGGTTCCTTACTATTACGCCAAGAGCGCGCCCGCGGAAAGCTTCATAACAAACTGGTCGCAGGGCGGCAGGATAGAGCCTAAAGGCTTTCTCAATGCATCTGTCTCCAAAAAAGAGATTAAACAGATACAACGCGCCGCTAAGAAAGCGGCTAAGGCAATCGGTTTGAAATTCGCGGGTGTTGACGTCATAATAGACAGGCATACAGGCAGAATGCATGTCCTTGAAATACAGAGTTTTCCGGGGTATGAACGGGGTTTTGACCTTATGAAATTTTTAGCTGACAGCATTTAACATAAAAAAGGCTCTTTATGGCAAGTGAGAAATACCTTATCCTAAAAAGCGTATTTATTGTCCTGGCTGTTGTGGTTATAGGATTTTCAGGCATAGGGCTCGGCTTCAACATCAACCAGATTATCACCCTCTGCGCTTTCAGCCTCTCTATATTAGGCACTCTTCTTTTCTGGCAATTCCGCCTGAGCTTCGCTTTCCTGGGGACAACTATCATACTCTTTACCGGAGTGTGCACATTAGAAGATTTCCTCTATCACTCCTCGATGGAGATAATACTCTTTCTCATAGGCATGATGATACTTGTGGGTTTTTTAAAAGAGATAGGGCTGTTTACGTGGTTATTGCAAAAGGCCCTTATTATGAAGAAGATGAGCGCGAGACGGCTTATGATTACACTTGTCTTCTCATCAGGCTTCTTAGCATGCGCTATTGACGAAGTATCATCAATACTGTTTATGATTATGATCATACTTGAGCTCAGTGATTATTTCGAGGTCAATCCGGTTCCTTTTATAACGGCTTCCGTATTCGCCACAAACATCGGCTCGGCGGGAACCGTTATCGGAAACCCCATAGGTATCATGATCGCCGCCAAGGCGCATCTCTCGTTTGAGCATTTTATAATATACGCCTTTCCCCTTATGGTAATATCGCTGTTTTTGCTTACAGGCATACTGCTTATCTTATTTAGAAAAGAGCTTAAAGAGCTGGATTCCAAGATATCGCAATTCGGCCCAAACGATATACTTATACAGCTCCTCTCGGTTCCCACGGAAAAGAGGCTTAAGATAGGCTTTATTATTTCAGGGGCAACGCTCTTTCTCATTGCCGCGCACTACCGCATGGAGCTCCTGCTGGGGCTTGAGCAGAACACCATACTTCTTATAGCGCCTCTTTTGGCGTCAGCCATAATCATGGTATGGCGCAGGCAAAAGGCGAGGAGTTATATAGAGCATGATGTAGAGTGGTGGACACTCTTATTTTTTATGTTCCTGTTCGCGCAGGCGGGCATACTGGCATCTACCGGTGTTGCTGAAGTAATCGCAAGGAGACTGCTCCTGCTTGTATCGGCAAGCAGGCACCTGCTGGTTGCCACAATCCTTTTTGGCAGCGCCTTCATATCAAGCGCGCTGGACAATGTTGTTGTAGTCGCCGGTGCCATGCCGGTAATCAAGAGCCTTAACCTCATGCTTGATACAAAAACTATACTGTGGTGGGCACTGCTTTTTGGCGCGTGTTTCGGGGGTAACATTACCATAATAGGCTCAACCGCCAATATAATCGCTATAGGCGCTTTAGAGAAGAGGAGAAATATCTCCATAGGATTTTTATACTGGTTCAGGATAGGTGTGATAGTAGGCATCCTTACACTGCTTTTTATATTTATATCGATACATTTTCTGCCCTATTACAGATAGGAGGTTAACGCGGATGGACCCGGTCCTCATAGTAGGAATTGTAGTTATCATAGGCTTTGTTTTCGGAGAGGCGGCAGTAAAATTACGGCTGCCGAAAGTCACAGGATACATACTTGCCGGAATATTTTTAAATCCCGATATAATGAGCTTTATGCCGCATGCTGCCCCCAGCCGCACAAACCTTGTTATAAATTTGGCGCTGTGCTTTATCACATTTTCTATCGGCGGGACATTGCAATACTCCAGGCTCAAGAAACTGGGCAAAGGTATATTGTGGATTACCATATGCGAGGCTGAGTTTGCTTTCCTCGCGGTCATAATAGGCTTTCTGGCTTTTGCGCATTATTTTGTGCAGGGGTCTTCCGCGGGGTGGTTTACCACGTATATACCATTAAGTATCCTTGTCGGATGCATAGCCTCTCCCACGGACCCGACTCCCGCGCTTGCCATAACCCATGAGTATAACGCAAAAGGCGATGTAACTTCAACTATAATGGGTGTTGCCGCTTCTGATGACGCTTTCGGTATTATGAATTTCAGCATTGCTATGGTTGTAGCGCAGAGCTTTGTCCTGAAAACCTCTTTTAGCTTTTTTGCCTTGGTACTGACACCTCTTATAATCATAGCCGGCTCAATACTATTAGGGACCATCTTCGGGCTGCTGTTGAACGCGCTCACGAAATTCGTGTCAAAAGAGAGCGAAGGAGTGCTTATAGTAGTTATATTCGGGCTTTTGTCATGCTGTTTCGGTATTGCGGATATGGTTAAATGCGACGCCCTTCTGGCTACTATGCTCATGGGGGTTGTTGTTGTCAACTTTAACCCAAAACATGAGAAAATATTCAGGGTCCTTGAGCGTTACACAGAGGAGCTGATATTCCTGGTATTCTTTACGGTAAGCGGCATGCAGCTGGATTTTACGGTTTTACCTACAGCTCTTATACTAATAATATTCTTTGTGCTCTTCAGGGGCATAGGTAAATTATCGGGTACGATATTCGGCGCCGCGATTGCGGGGTCATCAAAAGCCGTAAGAAAGTATACCATAGGCGGACTTATACCTTACGGCGGTATTGTGGTAGGCCTTGCCCTGTTGATGAAACAGAATCAGGCTTTTGCCGGATTTGCGGACATCATAATAGCTGTTGTAATCGGCGCGACTATTATATCGGAAGTCGCAGGTTCTGTATGCGTAAAACTGGCGCTAAAAAAGGCGGGAGAAATAAAAGAGGTACGCTAAATGGATAATTTCAAATTTCACATACCAACATCTGTGTATTTCGGAAAAGGGCAGGTAAATTCCCTGGGGGCTGAACTGCCGGGCAGATACAAAAGAGCGCTGATTGTTACCGGTTCCGGCAGCGTAAAGTCAAACGGTATATATGAGCAGGTAATCGCGCAATTTAAAAAAGCGGGCCTTGAGCATGAGGAGCTTTCAGGGGTTAAGCCTAATCCAAAAATCGAGAGTGTCTACCAAGGCATAAAGATATGCAGGCAAAAGAATATAGACCTGGTCCTTGGCGTGGGAGGAGGAAGCGTTATCGACGCCTCCAAAGCAATAGCGGCAGGCGCCATGTATGGGGGAGACTGCTGGGATTTCTATATAAAAAAAGCGTCTCCTGAAAAAGCGCTTGCGATAGGCTGCGTGCTCACGCTTGCCGCGACAGGCACAGAGACAAACGGAAACTCCGTAATAACAAATGAACAGGCAAAACGAAAACTCGCGTTATCCTCGGCTCTTATAAAACCAAGATTTGCGATACTTGACCCGGAGTATACATTCACGGTAAACAGGTATCACACAGCAGCAGGTATAGTCGATATAATCGCGCACATATTTGAGCAGTATTTCAGCCATACAGAAGCATCTGATGTCCAGGACAGGCTTGCCGAAGGATTACTTAAAGTCTGCGTAAAATACGGGCCCATGGCGCTGGAGTGCCCTGCTGACTATAATGCAAGGGCAAATATAATGTGGGCAGGGACCCTTGCCCTAAACGGCCTCTTAGGTGAAGGCAAGGAGACCGACTGGGCATCTCATGGCATTGAACATGAATTGAGCGCTCTCTATGATATAAGCCACGGCGCGGGGCTGGCTATTATTATACCAAAATGGCTAAACCATGTATTGGGAGAAGAGACCGTATCAAAAATAGCCTCCTACGGAGTTAATGTATGGTCTCTTAGTGAAAGTAACGACAGGTTTGAAATCGCAAGGAAGGCGATAGATAAGACAAGTGAGTTTTTCAAGTCACTCGGCATGCCCTCATCACTTAAGGAGGCGGGCATACCTGCTGATAGCTTCAAATATATGGCATCAAGCGCCATAAAGCATTACAAGCAGGTAGGCTCTTTCAAGCGGTTAAATAAAAGGGATATCGTTGATATACTAAATTCATCCCGGTAGCCGGGTTATTTGTGTCATTCCTGGCATTAGCCCCGCAGCAAATTTTATGTTTGTTACGGGGCAAGCAAAGAATCCATAACAGAGAAAGAAAGTATGCTTTTTTTACGAAAAATATTTTTCTATATCTTTCTGGCGATATATCTTGTCTTGTGCCCAATAGTAATTCTCTATGCTTTTGGATTTATACTAAAACCTGATACAAGCAACCCCATTAAAAAGACAGGCCTGATACACCTCTCCACCGTCCCTTCAGGCGCTTCTATATACGTTAACGAAGAGCCGAGGCGGGAGAAGACTCCTGCTTCCCTGCAGGAGCTTAACCCCGGTAATTATATAATAAAGCTCTCCATGGACAACTACAAGAACTGGTCTCATGATATAAAAGTATCAGCCAATAAGGCCAGTGTATTTGATAATATACTCCTGATACCCTCTCAGCTGAAATCTCAAAAAGTTATTAATGGCCCATTTGACGATATAGTGCCGCTTATTGATACGGACTATTTTATCTTAAGCAGGGGCCGGACACTTAAGGACTGCTCTGTTTACGCCGTAGAAGCCGATGAACAATTCCCGCTGGTGAATGAAGGCTCTTTATACGCGGATGCCGTAGTTTTAAATATTTACAGGGTCCATTCCTGCGAAAGCATACTCCTCGCGCTGAAGTTTAAAGGCAGAAAGAGGTATCTATATATAGAGCCTGACCGGGACAAGCCTGTTGCAAAAGATGTTACAGAACTTTTTACGGATGAGCCTGACAGGGTAACCTGGGACCCGAAAAACCCAAAGCAGATTTTTACTTTTCAGGATAATTATATAAATATGCTGGATATAACTGACGAGGCTGTCTACCCGAAATACATCACGGATGTCGCGGGATTCGGCCTTTTCGATAAAAAGATATATGTGCTCAAAAACAATTATACGCTGACATGCTCTAATCCTGATAAGGGTTCACCCGAGGTTCTTCTTGAGGATACCCGCATAGGAGAATCCTTGTTTTCCGGCAAAGGCTTTTTCAGAATAAAGCCTGTAGCAGATGATATCATACTTTTTATAAGCGATAAGGGCGAGCTTATAACAAATCACCTTCCGTATAAGGCCGCTGATTCAGGTGTAACCGGTACGAGTTTTTATAAAAAGAACAGGCGGCTGCTTGTCTGGCAAAAAAGCAGGGTCGGCATTCTGGACTTTCTAACCGAAGTTGTCGAGGGCATTACATTTGAAAAAGGGCCCGAGCTTTTATGGGTTGACGTAAAAGCAGATAACATAAAGCAGGCGTTCTGGGTTCTCGAGGATTCCCACATACTTTTTTCCGATAAGGATATGGCTTCTCTTGTCGAGTTAGAGGAATCGGGCAAACCTCATTTGGATGACCTGGTAAAGATAAAGCCCGGTACATCCATGTTTTATTCCGAGAACAGCGGCACTCTTTATTACATAGGCTCTTCGCGGTCTGAACTTTTAGGGCTTGAGCTGGTAAGGCAGAATCCCCTGCCGGAGGAAGAGAAAAAAAATGAGAGCCGGGAGAAGGAAGGTAAATGAAATTTCATTTTTCGCGGCACAGGCTTAGAGGCAGAGAAAAGGCACTGGAGAGATTATTTGAGATACTTCCCGGAGCGCTGAGCTGGGCTATCCTGCTCGGAATGGTGCTTGTCTCGTTTAAAAAGCCGCTTGCAGCAGCTGTCATAATTATCGTCTTTGACCTGTACTGGCTTTTAAGGCTGTTCTATATGAACCTATTCTTGTCGTTATCTTATTTCAGGCTTTCAAC